>JAISSL010000110.1 GCA_031273145.1 Zoogloeaceae bacterium
GATGTTTTCCATCTTCATGGCCTCAATCACCACCAGCTTTTCCCCGGCCTTGACTTCCATCCCGACTTCTACCGCCACTTCACGCAGAAGCCCCGGCATGGGAGAGAGCAGGAATCGGGAAAGATCGGGCGGCGCTTTTTCCGGCATCATCGAAAGCAGTTCAGCGGCGCGGGCGGACATGACCATCATGTCGGCACGAGTGCCCCAATGATGAACCTGGTAAGTCAGACGATGCCGCTCCACCTGCACGGTAAAAGGCTCATCGTTGCAGGTGCCGTTGAAGAGCGGCTGCCCCAGCCGCCAACTGGAAAGAAGCCGGTACTTTTTACCCTTGTAAGTGACTTCATAGCCGCCCAGAATGGGAGAAGCAACGACCGGATGCCATTCCTTGTTGCGGATGACGACCCAATCGGTGCCGACTTTCCGCTCATGTCCGGGAAGCTGCCCCGTCACCTTGGCGGCGCGATCCTGATAGCAACGGTGCGCGAACGCGGCTACGGCAATCAACAGCACCGGGTCATCGTGCGGAACCATCGAGGCATCGAAGCCATGCGGATATTCCTGGGCAATAAAGCCGGTATCGAAATCGCCCGCCTGAAAACGCGGATGCTTCATCAACGCGGCCTGGAACGGAATGTTGCAATTGATGCCCCGGATTACAAAGGAATTAAGGGCATCGCGCATCCGGCTTAAGGCTTCGTCGCGGGTTGCGCCATGCGCGATCAGCTTGGCGATCATCGAATCGTAATACATCGAAATCTCGCCGCCTTCATACACGCCGGTATCCACCCGCACGTAGTCCGATTCTTCCGGGGGCATGAAGCGGGAAATCCGCCCGGTTGAAGGCAAGAATCCCCGGAAAGGGTCTTCCGCGTTGATCCGGCATTCGATTGCCCAACCGTTGATTCGGACATCGCTCTGGGTGAAGGAGAGCTTCTCGCCCGCCGCAACGCGAATCATCTGCTCGACTAAATCAAGCCCGGTAATGAACTCGGTAATCGGATGTTCGACCTGAAGGCGGGTATTCATTTCCAGAAAATAGAAACTCCTGTCCGCGCCAACCACGAATTCCACCGTCCCGGCAGATTCGTACTGCACCGCCTTGGCCAATGCTACTGCCTGTTCTCCCATTGCCTTGCGGGTTGCGGGGTCTATGAAGGGCGAAGGCGCTTCTTCGATGACTTTCTGGTGGCGGCGCTGAATCGAGCATTCCCGCTCGTTCAGATAGACATAGTTGCCGTGGGAATCGCCCAACACCTGAATTTCGATGTGGCGCGGCTTTTCCACGAATTTTTCGATGAACACCCGGTCGTCGCCAAAGGAGTTTTTGGCCTCATTGACGCAGGAAGTAAAGCCTTCGTGCGCTTCCTGGTCGTTATAGGCAACGCGCAAGCCCTTGCCGCCGCCGCCGGCGGAAGCCTTGATCATGACCGGATAGCCGATTTTCTTGGCGATTTCTACCGCTTCGTCGGGGCCGGAAATGACTTCGTTGTGGCCTGGGATGGTGTTTACGCCTGCCGCCAGCGCAAGTTTTTTCGAGGCGATCTTGTCCCCCATCTTGCCTACCGAATAATGCTTGGGGCCGATGAACTTGATCCCTTCTTCCTCAATGCGCCGGGAAAACTCTTCGTTTTCCGAAATGAAGCCATAGCCGGGATGTACCGCTTCCGCGCCGGTTTCCTTGCAGGCGGCAATGATCTTGTCCATCACCAGATAGGATTCCTTGGCAGGCGGCGGGCCGATGTAGACGGCTTCATCCGCCATGTCCACATGCAGGGCGTCCTTGTCCGCCTCGGAATAGACCGCAACGGTCTTGATGCCCATCTTTTTCGCCGTCTTGATGACGCGGCAGGCGATTTCGCCGCGATTGGCAATCAGAATCTTCTTGAACATTTCAAATTCTCCCTGGCGTCAAAGCGGAATGTTGCCGTGCTTGCGCCACGGATTTTCCAGTTTCTTGTTGGTCAGCATGGCCAATGAGCGGCAGATGCGCTTGCGGGTGCAGTGCGGCATGATGACATCATCAATAAAGCCCCGGCTGCTCGCAACAAAGGGATTGGCGAATTTTGCCTTGTATTCCGCTTCGCGCGCCGCGAGTTTTTCCACGTCGCTTTTTTCGTCGCGGAAAATGATTTCCACCGCGCCTTTCGCGCCCATCACCGCAATTTCAGCGGAAGGCCAGGCAAAGTTCACGTCGCCGCGCAGATGCTTGGAAGACATCACGTCGTAAGCGCCGCCGTAAGCCTTGCGGGTAATGACCGTGACCTTGGGGACGGTACATTCGGCGTAGGCGTAGAGGAGCTTTGCGCCGTGCTTGATGATGCCGCCGTATTCCTGCGCGGTGCCGGGCAAAAAGCCGGGCACGTCCACAAAGGTAATGACGGGAATATTGAAGGCATCGCAAAAGCGCACGAAGCGCGCGCCCTTGATCGAAGACTTGATGTCCAGACAGCCCGCCAGCACCATCGGCTGATTGGCGACAATCCCTACCGTGGAGCCGTTCATGCGGCCAAAGCCGACGATGATGTTCTTGGCATGGTCAGCCTGAATTTCAAAGAAATCGTTGTCGTCGACCGTCTTGACGATCAATTCCTTCATGTCGTAAGGCTTGTTGGGATTGTCCGGCACCAGGGTATCGAGCGAAAAGTCGAAGCGATCGGGCGGGTCTTCCGTCCGCAGCATTGGCGGTTTTTCCCGGTTGTTGCTGGGCAGGTAGTTGATGAGCCGCCGCACGTAGCTTAGGGCTTCCACGTCGTTTTCAAAGGCGAGATCGGCCACCCCGGATTTGGTGCTGTGGGTGACTGCGCCGCCCAGTTCTTCGGCGGTCACTTCTTCGTGGGTCACGGTCTTGACCACTTCCGGGCCGGTCACGAACATGTAGGAAGAATCCTTCACCATGAAGATGAAATCGGTCATGGCTGGGCTATAGACCGCGCCGCCCGCGCAAGGCCCCATAATCATGGAGATTTGCGGCACGACGCCGGAAGCCAGCACATTGCGCTGAAAAACGTCCGCATAGCCGCCCAGGGAGGCCACGCCTTCCTGAATGCGCGCGCCGCCGGAATCGTTCAGGCCGATGACTGGCGCGCCGACCTTCATGGCGTGATCCATGATCTTGCAGATTTTTTCCGCGTGCGCTTCGGAGAGAGCGCCGCCAAAGACCGTAAAATCCTGCGAGAAAACGAAGACCAGACGGCCATTAATCATGCCGCAGCCGATGACGACGCCATCGCCGGGGACTTTTTCGTTTTCCATGCCGAAGTCGGTACAACGATGCTCCTTGAACATGTCCCATTCCTCGAAGGAATCGGGGTCAAGCAGAAGCTCGATACGTTCGCGGGCGGTGAGTTTGCCCTTTTTGTGCTGGTTGTCAATACGTTTCTGGCCGCCGCCCAGTTTGGCGACTTCCCGCTTTCTGTCCAGCTCGTGAATGATGTCATGCATTCGTGAATCTCCTTCAGGATTCCTGAGAATCAAAAAATCGCGCGGCTTCCAGTAAGGAAGAAGCCGCAACTGTAGGGGTAATGCATCCTGAGGACACCTTCTGGGTGACTCTGGGCAAGCTATCTTTCACAACGGGATGCCGCTGGAAACATTGGTTCAGACTGGAGTGAATGAGTTGCCACATCCAGTCAACCGCCTGACGGCGGCGTTTTACCTCGAATTCTCCGGTAGGAGTCAAGGTGTCTTTGTAACGCCTTACGGCGTCCCAAAATTCGGTCAGCCCCTCTTTTGTGAGGGCGCTCAAGGTTATCACGGGTGGCGTCCAATTGGGAGAGGCAGGACGTAACATTTTAAGCGCGCTCATCCATTGTGCCCTGGTAATGGCGGCAGCGCGGGGGTCAATATCCGCCTTGTTGATGGCGATGAGATCGGCAATCTCGACGATGCCTTTTTTTATTGCCTGTAACTCGTCGCCCGCATTCGGGAGCTGCAAAAGCGCAAACAGGTCGACCATCCCCGCGACCATCGTCTCGGACTGCCCGACGCCTACCGTTTCAACAATGATAACGTCAAAGCCCGCCGCTTCGCAAAGCAGCATGGCTTCGCGGGTTTTGTCGGCGACGCCGCCCAGATTGCCGGCAGAAGGGGAAGGGCGGATAAAGGCGTCCGCACGCTGGCAGAGGGTTTCCATGCGGGTCTTGTCGCCCAGAATGGAGCCGCCGGTGACGGAAGAGGAAGGGTCGACCGCCAGCACCGCGAGTTTGTGTCCCTGGTCGAGGATATGGTTGCCCAGGGCTTCGATGAAGGTGGATTTGCCCACTCCCGGCGAGCCGGAAATGCCCAGACGAATCGCCTTGCCGGTATGGGGCAGGAGCGCCTCCAGCAGCGCATTGGCGCGGAGGCGATGATCCTTGCGTTGTGATTCGATGAGGGTAATGGCCTTGGCAAGCGGACGCAACTGCCGCGCCAACACGCCATCAAAAAGGGCGCGGTCGGCAGGGGGTAGGGGCGGGGCGGACTGCATAGCGGTCATTGGCGCGCTCCGCATTCTCTTTTTCCATTCCCTTGCAGATGGTGAAAAGAGTTAGAGGAAGAAAGTCGAGCATCTTTCCCCTCTCCCGCTTGCGGGAGAGGGTGCCCCGAAGGGGCGGGAGAGGGTACGTTAGGAAAGAGGGAAAGCCAGATGCGATCCAACACGGTATCTATCTCCGTCAGGCATTCGTTATTCCAGAAGCGCAGTACGCGATAACCGCAACTTTCCAGATAATTGGTTCTTTCCTGATCGTAAGCCATGCGTTCCTGATGCTGGCCGCCATCAAGTTCAATGATGAGTTTTTCATTGGTTGCAACAAAATCAACCACGTAGGAACCAATCGGTTTCTGGCGTTTGAATTTCACGTCGCTAAACCGTTTTCCACGTAAGTGGAACCAGAGTTTTTGTTCCGCGTCGGTCTGATGTTTGCGTAGCGCCTTGGCTTTTTGCAGCATGTCATGTGTAGTCATGGCTTGCCCTCTCCCGCCCCTTCGGGGCACCCTCTCCCACAAGTGGGAGAGGGGATGCTTAGTGCCATCCGCAAGCCCCTTCGCCCGCTTGTGGGAGAGGGATAAGGGGAGAGGGTTAAGCCAGATAGGGTCAGCACGGCTACCGGATGTGTCAAGCCGAAACCGCGCGTGCGGCGCGGATTTGTTTGATAATCTCGCGCGCGCAGGCCGGGATGGGCGTGCCGGGGCCGAAGATGGCCTTTGCGCCCGCAGCGTAGAGGGCATCGTAATCTTGCGCCGGAATGACGCCGCCGACGAAGGTGATGATGTCTTCCGCGCCCAGCTTGCCCAGTTCCCGGATGATTTCGGGAACCAGCGTCTTGTGTCCGGCGGCAAG
>JAISSL010000133.1 GCA_031273145.1 Zoogloeaceae bacterium
GCGGTGCGGGATGCCCGCCGGAAAACCGAGAAATTCGAGCGCGATTTCTGGTCGGGCGGCGATCTTTCCAGTCTGTATAACCGGGCGCTCAACCGTAGCTATCACGCGGGCAGCATGGAGCGCATCTTTGAGGCGGGTTTCAGTGAATTTACCAAGCTGAAGGGGCAAAAAACCCTGGAGCCGAGCGACATCATTGACGGGATTCGCCGCGCCATGCGCGCTACCTTTCAGCGCGAGATGGATGCCCTTGAAGCCCACCTGGCCTTTCTGGCTTCGGCGGGTTCCGTTTCGCCCTATATCGGGCTTTTCGGCACGGTCTGGGGCATCATGCACGCCTTTCGCGCCTTGGGCAATGTGGGACAGGCGACCCTTTCTTCCGTTGCCCCCGGCATTGCCGAGGCGCTGGTTGCCACGGCAGCCGGGCTGTTTGCCGCCATTCCCGCCGTGCTGGCCTATAACCGTTTTTCGCACGACATTGACCGGCTTTCCACCCGCTACGAATCCTTCATGGAAGAGTTTTCCAACATTCTCCAGCGCCAGATGCGCTAAGGGTTGCCATCATGCCTCGTCCGCCCCGTCGCCTGAAGAACGAAATCAACGTCGTCCCGTACATTGACGTGATGCTGGTGTTGCTCGTCATTTTCATGGTGGCCGCGCCCATGATGAATACGGGCAGCGTGAATCTGCCCAGCGTGGAGCGGGCGGATGACCCGCCGCAGAATCCGGTGCGAATCGAAGTCGGCGCGACGGGCGAACTGAAACTTCAGGAAGCGGGAGTAACCCGCCCGATCAGCCGGTCAGAACTTGCGACCTATCTTGCCCGCGCCAAGGAAAAAAATCCTGAACTGGCGGTGCTGGTAGCGGGAGACAAGGATGCCCGGTATGAGACCATCCTGCATACGCTGGATGAGATCAAGTCGTCCGGTCTTACGGGACGGGTCGGGTTGGAAACCGCGCGTCGGTAAACCAGATTGTCGGTAATCCCATGAACGAGACTCCCCCGGAACCCGGTCGAAAAGCGGCGTTGATTATCACGGTAGCGGTTCATTCCCTGCTGGTGCTGGCGCTTTTTTTCGGTTTGCAGTGGCAGCGTAACAAAAAAGACGCCCCGGTCGAAGTCGAACTCTGGTCGGCAAAGTCGGCTCAACCCGCAGTTCAGATGCCCGCCCCCAGGCCGGAACCCATGCCGGAAATAAGGCAGCCGCCCCCCCCCAAAGAGGTTAAACCGATCCCTAAACCGGATATTGCCGTAAAACCTGAGAAGAAAGAGCCGCCCAAACAGGAACCGCCCAAGCCCGAACCTGTGCCTAAAAGGCCGGATTTCAGCAGCGCGCTGGAAGAAGAATTGCAGGAAATTCGCCAGAGCCGGCAGGAAAGTGAACGCCTTGCCCAGGCGGAAGCTGCCGCAAACGAACGGGCAAGAGAATCCTGGGTTGGTAAGATCAAGGCAAAAATCAGCTCAAACATCGTTCTGCCTCCTAATGTCACAAACAATCCCGAGGCCGTGTTTCTCGTCTATATCCTGCCTTCGGGCGAGATAAACGCCCAAAATCCACCTCGCCTTGTCCAATCCAGCGGCATCCCCACCTTGGACGATAGCTTTTTACGCGCCATCTGGAAATCTTCGCCATTTCCCTTGCCGGATAACTCTGCGGTGTTCCGACGCGACCTAAAACTCATCCTGCGTCCTTATGAGGATTGAGCAGTCAAAATCCGGCGTTGGTTGCCGCTGCGCTATAATAAAAGCATTTACTTTGACGGATGCGTTTGCCCGGAAGAACTGGAGATTTTGATGACGCAGGAAAAGAGCGGAGCGGTTTCCGCCGAAGACGTGATGGACTATCTGGAGAAAAACACGCAGTTTTTCGAGCAGTATGCCGACCGGCTGGCTGCGGTTTTTGTGCCGCATCCTTATGGGGGACGCGCCATTTCCCTTACGGAACGGCTGATCCTCACCTATCGGGAGCAGATTCACAGACTGGAACAGAAGCATCGGGAACTTTCCGGCTTTGGCGAGGATAACGACGTGATCGGCGAGAAAATGCAGCGGCTCATCCTCGCCCTGATAGGCGCGGAAAAGATAGATGCGGTTACGCAATTGACCGTGATACACCTGCGGGAAGACTTTGCCGTGCCGCATGTCGACCTGCTCTGGCGCATGGAATTGGGCAGACGTTCGCCGCCGGGTTTTGTCGCCGTTGGCGAGCCGCTGGATGAGTTTCTGGAAAAGCTGGGAAAACCCTATTGTGGAAGTCGGGAAGATTTTCCGGTTCCCGCCCTGTTCGGGCAGGAGGCCAAAAATATCCAGTCGCAGGCGTTGGTTCAACTTAAGGTTTCTGGCGAATCCGGCGGCAGGGGCATTCTGGCGATGGGGAGCGAAGAGCCGGAACGCTTCCATGCCGACATGGGCACGCTCTACCTGCAACGCATGGGAGAAATTGTCTCTGCCGCGCTGACCCGTTGTCTGAGCCAGTTTAATCTGCGGCTGACCTAGGGCGCTCTCTTTTCAATCATGTGCGCTTTTTCCTCTTCCGACGGTCTTGCCGCAGAACATGGGCAGCAGGGCGCAAAAGGCCGCGTGGCGACGGAAAACGCGACAAAAGTAAAAGACTGGTTGTCCGTCCTTTCCGGGCAGCGTCGCCAGTCGCCGCATACGGTAGAGGGCTATGCCCGCGATTTGGAACATTTGCTGGAGGCGGCAGGCGAGATGGATGTATGCGCGCTTGAGACGGCGTTCATTCGTCGCCAGATTGCGCTTTTGCATGGACATGGCCTTTCGGGACGTTCGCTGGCGCGGCTGCTTTCCGCCTGGCGCGGTTTTTTCCGCTATCTGCTACGGATGGGACTGCGTAAGGATAATCCCTGCCTTGACCTGCATCCGCCCAAATCCCAGCGCCTTTTGCCGGGCGCGCTTTCGGTGGAAGCGTGCATGGCGCTGCTGGATGCGGGCGAGCAGGTTGCCGAGGAGAACGGAGAGGATGAACGTCTTATCCGGCGCGATCAGGCGATGTTTGAGTTGTTTTATTCTTCGGGTCTCAGGTTGGCGGAACTTGCCGCGCTCAATATCGCCGATCTGCCGACGATTGTGGAGAGCGGCGAAGTCCGGGTGACTGGAAAGCGGGGCAAAACCCGGATTGTGCCGGTTGGCGAACAGGCAAGGCAGGCGCTCCATGCGTGGGGCGCTATTCGCGGCAGTCTGGCAAAGCCGGAAGAAGCGGCGCTGTTTGTTAACAGACGTGGCGGACGCTTAGGGGTACGCATGATTGAACTGCGCCTGAACCATCGCGCGGTTACGTCCAATCTGGCGGGCGCAAGCCGGGTTCATCCGCACGTTCTTCGCCATTCCTTTGCGTCGCATCTGCTGCAATCCAGCGGCGACCTTCGCGCGGTGCAGGAAATGCTGGGACACAGCAGCATTGCCTCAACCCAGGTCTATACCCATCTGGATTTTCAGCATTTGAGCCGGGTCTACGACCAGGCGCACCCCCGCGCCCATTACAAGGAAGACCCTGCGGACGGCGATTGAAAAACTGCTGCGTCTGCGTCCGCAACGCAAAGCCGGAGGCAATCCTTGCTTACAATTGCTTGCTGTTTTGTCACATCTGGCATTACAGATACTGTGCCAGGCGATTATTTTCCTACCAAATGATGAGTTGAAGCGGACGGGATGCGGGGCTACCCTGTTTTCTGGCAGGCTCTATGTCCTTGTGTTTTTTGCGACTGAACAGGTTATTTTTTGGGTTCCTGGAAATTTTTTGACCATTATTTTTTTCTTGTTTTCGTCGGTGGCATGGTTTTTGATATAATCCCTCCATAAGAAGCGCGCGGATAACCCTCATGTCTTCTTTGCTTCAACCACACTTTTTTTCATGTCTTACTTAAGGAGAACATCATGAAAACAACGCAAAAGGGCTTTACCCTGATCGAACTGATGATCGTGGTCGCCATCATCGGCATTCTGGCCGCCATCGCCATTCCGCAGTATCAGGATTACGTCGTCAAAACGCAGGTAACCCGCGTCTATGGCGAAACCAACTCCGTCCGCACCAGCATCGAAGTCTGTATCAACGAGGGGCGTACCGAGCTTGGCACCGGTGATGCCGCTTGCAACCCCGGCTATACCTGTTCCACGCTGATTACTGGCACTAGGACCGTTGGTGGTGCCTGTGCCCAGGCTGGTACTACCGGCGTGCCGCAGATTACACCCGTAGACAACTTGGGAGCCGCGAATACCCAGATTGTGTCTACCTTCGGTCACAGCGCGCATGGTATCCTGAAGCAGGGCGGAAACACCATCACGATGGCGCGTAGTATCAATGGTGACTGGACATGCACCGTCGCTGGTTCCGCATTTACTGCCAGCGCCAAGTACATCCCCGCTGGTTGCGGCATGTAATTGGATGCTTGCGTAGGTTGGTATCTTACTGCCTACCCGGTCTCCCCCAAACCCCCGGTTCGCCGGGGGTTTTTGTTTTTCATTGCCGTTTGCAGAACACCCTTGCCCTCTCCCGCCCCTTCGGGGCACCCTCTCCCACAAGTGGGAGAGGGGGTGTTCAGTGCCCGCGCCATATCTCCCCCCTCTCGCTTGAAAAACCATTGATACGCCAATACCCCCACTCCGTCATTCCCGCGTAGGCGGGAATCCAGTATTTTCGCGCCAACATAGAACGGCGGTACATCATTCCCTTCTTGCGACAACTCTACGTCTAAATTCCTACTGGATTCCCGCCTACGCGGGAATGACGGAGTGAGAGAGGCAAAAGCACTGAATTCTCGCCTGCGCGGGAATGACGAGAGTGAGCGAATTGGGCGAATCACAAGGGCGCGCAGGTGACGAGGCCGCCCCGCGTCGTTGGGGCAGGGCGGGTACTACAAACAAGCCAGGCTTGTCACAAACAACGCTTGCAATAAAGCAAGAGCGCCACTACAATAACCACGCGGGCTATCTTGATGGCTCGCTGCCAACGACTTTTGAACGGGGTTGGCTTCAAGTGTCTCACCTCCATTTCTGGGCAATGATTCACCTAGCTGCGCCCCGTCAGGCGCAGTTAGGTGCGCCCGGAAGGGATTTTATCTCAAACCGCCTGTCTCGGCGGTTTTTTTATGGGTAACGCATAGACGACAGGTCTTGCAGGCGGCGCTTCTGGGCACATCCTTGCAGATGGCAATGCGGCAAAAAGCCCCTTTTTGAAAGGGGGCTAAAAACATCTCCGCCCGCAAGCCCCCCACCTCGTCATTCCCGCGAAGGCGGGAATCCAGTATTTTCGCGCCAACATGGAACGGCGGTACATCATTCCCTTCTTGCGACAACTCTATGTCTAAATTCCTACTGGATTCCCGCCTTCGCGGGAATGACGGGGTAGGAGACGCAAAAACACTGAATTCCCGCCTGCGCGGGAATTTTGCCAACGATTCCGAAGGTGGTCGGGTTATTTTAGGCACGATTCTTGATTTATTACTTTCGGAAGAAGCTCGGATGAGTGGTTTCAAGGCTCATGCGGGCTTCTTTCATTGTTTCACCGTATAAGGAATCATCATGAAAACAAAAAACCCCCAACAAGGCTTCACCCTGATCGAACTGATGATCGTGGTCGCCATCATCGGCATTCTGGCCGCCATCGCCATTCCCCAATATCAGGATTACGTCGTCAAAACGCAGGTAACCCGCGTCTATGGCGAAACCAACTCGGTTCGCACCAGCCTCGAAGTCTGCATAAACGATGGTCGTACCGTCCTTGGTACTGGAGATTCCCAATGCAATCCCGGCTATACCTGCTCCACGCTGATGACTGGCGCAAGAACAATTCCCGAGGCCTGTGCCCAGGCCAGCTCTACCGGAGTGCCGCAGATTACACCCGTAGACAACTTGGGAGCCGCAGGTACCCAAATTGTGACTACCTTCGGTAACAGCGCGCATGGTTTACTGAAAAGCCCAGCAGCAACCATCACGATGAAGCGTAGTATCAGCGGTGACTGGACATGCGAAACCGCCAACATACCCACCAAGCACATACCCGCCGGTTGCTCCTGATCCCTCGCTGGCCTTGCAGGTCTTGCAGACGGCAATGATTTTTAAAAACCTTGCCCAGCAGGCGCAGCCTCTATCTGCACCACCCAGCCACAGGATACCCCCGGTTCGCCGGGGGTTTTTTCCCTGCGCCTGCCGGACCGGCTGCGTCTGGGTCATTCTGGCATGGTTCTTGTTACAACTTTGAATATTTAACCACCTGAAAGCGTATCTATCATGAAACTCCATTATTCCAGACATCCCTATTCTGGCTTCACCCTGATCGAAGTCATGATCGTTATCGCCATTCTCGGCATCCTGGCCGCTATCAGCATCCCCCTGTATCAAAATTACTCCGCACAGACCCAGGCTACCCGCGTATTCGGCGAAATGAGCAGCGTCCGCTCTTCCCTCGAAGTCTGCCTCAGCGAAGGATTATTTACTCCGGGAACCGGAATCGATCAGTGCCGCCTCATCTACACCTGCTCCACCCTGATTAGCGGCGAAAAACATCCCGCCTTCGGAACCTGCCCCCCCAACACCGGCGTCCCGCAAGTATCAGAACCATTAGACCGCAACCTCACCATCACGGCAACCTTCGGGCACGCAGCCCATCCTGCCCTATCCACCCCCGGAAACAATCAGTTGACCATCTCCCGCCAAAACGACGGAACCTGGCGCTGCGCCGGCACAATCCCCAAAAACCTTAAACCCAAAGGCTGTACTTAAGTCCTGGCGGACGGCAATTGGCCTCTTGCAGGCGGGTCTTGCAGACGGCGATGTTTTAAAAAACCATCGCTGACTGCAAGACCTGCAAGACTCAGGTACAATGTGCTTTTCTGTTTGTTCCTTCGGAAATTCCCCGCCATGATCCTAGGTTCCCTCGTCGCCCTCGTCACGCCCATGTCTGCCGATGGCAAGCTCGATTTCGCCGCGCTGGAACGCCTCATTGACTTTCACGTCAAGGA
>JAISSL010000182.1 GCA_031273145.1 Zoogloeaceae bacterium
TCAGACTTTCTCATCTTCTCACTCCTTCTCACCATCACTCAGGCAAAGCGTTAATACAAATAACAATCATATTATACCAAAAAATATTTCAGGCGCAAGGGTTTTTGAACAGCCTGTTAAAAAGTGGTTATTCAGGCCAAAAATCGTATCGCCACCGCGACACGATTTGTAATACAAATCGGTATGGAATCCAGCATCTAAGCCAAACACGGTATCGCCACGGCGATACTCAAATATCGCCACGGCGATACTGTTTTTCAAGCAGCTCTAGGGCTTGAGGGGTCAAAACCTATAGAGATTATAGGCTCCCTGATTCTGCTGATTCGCTTGGAAATCTTACCTGCCAAAAATCAGTCCAAAAAACCCCAATAAAATCACCATGTCATGACTATCTCGTGAACGACTGTGAACACATGGAACCCTTCGGACGCGCCGACATTATACATTCCTTGCTATCTTGTGAACGGAAATGATGGAAAAAAATCACTCAAAAGTATTTTTAAACCAAAATCGCGCAAGCCAGCAAAGAGCGCCAGTATTCAAGTAAAATAGTCGCATGACACCTACCATCCTGAAAGAAGGTTCCTTTCGCCTGTTCTTCTTCTCCCGCGAGGAGTCGCGGATTCATGTCCATGTGGCTCATCCTGATGGAGAGGCAAAGTTCTGGCTTACGCCCACCGTGGCTCTGGCAACGTCTGTTGGTTTGTCAGAGCTTCAGCTTAACGAAGCGCAAACGCTCGTGGAAAAACATTTGGAGGAGATTCAAAATGCCTGGAATCGCCACTTTGGGAGCTGAGGTGACGCACATCTCCCCAAACGGACTCTGGCTGCTTGTTGAGGACGAGGAACTGCTGTTGACGTATGAGCAGTTTCCGTGGTTTCGCAAGGCGACGGTCGACCAGATGTCTTGCGTAGAGCGCCCGACCAAAGACCATCTCTACTGGCCTCTGCTGGATATTGACCTTTCGATTGAGTCTATCCGCGCGCCATCCGCCTTTCCGCTGGTCGCAAAAAGCGTGATCTAATTGGTTACGTTCAACCAACGGGAAAAAACGTGAAACGGATTGCGTTCGTGGTCACGGCTGGCTGGGTGGTTGATCAGTCGGCACGTCCGGCAAAAACTCGATGTTACGCAGGATGTCCAGTACATGCGGCATCAGGTCGCCGCGCGGGAGTTCCTTCAGATTAGCGACCACACCACCACCGCACAGCACCTTGGGTGGATGCAGCAGGCAGAAACTTAAATGTCGTTGCCGCCATTCCGGGTCCATCCCCCAGATATCATCCTCCGTAAGAATGTAGCCGGCGGCATTGACGGCAGTGAAGTTAGTCACCCGGTGGGCCGCACTGTATTCACGACGATCTTCTTCGTCGCTAGGATCACCGTAATCGAACATCTTGGCAAAATAAGCGAGGTTTTTTTCCCATTGTCCGGTTGCCGAGTTGAAGCGGACCCGTTCACTGGGTCGTTTCAAACTCAAGTCTTGACAAAGCAGGCCGAAGTAAAGGTCTTCCAAGCTCGTGTGCCACGACTTGGGCAGAGGTTGCCAGACGGTGAAGCCACCCCCTCCGGCGTTGGGGTCTCCAGGGATACCGACTTTGGGTGATCCGCTAAGACTTGCTTTAAGCTTGGCCGGGAAAGAGATCGCAATGTGGCAGCCCGGCCCCATATTCGCTTCCAGGCGTTGCAATGCCGGTTCGTCGGCCCAGGCCGACAGGCAAAGCAGGTATAGACATAAAGCATTCAGCCAGTTTCTCATAACGGCATCAACGAATCTGTTCCAGCAGGGCTTCCACCACGGCGGCCGCTTTTTTGAAATCTCCGAAGAGGAGCAGTTGCGTGATGTCGCCCTCGGTCGAGCGCATTTCGGGCGCAAGCGGAAGGGCTTGCAGCTTTTCCATGGCGATGTCTATCCTGTCCGTATCCTTTGCGTCCAGGGCGGTTTTCAGTTCCGTCACGATTTGACGCAACTGCGCCGCCGACACGTTTTTCAGTTCCGCTTCGCTGGATTGGGGAGGCGCGGTAGCTTCGCCAATACGCGCCATGAGCGCCGTCAAGGCTTCCCGGAAGGCCGGCAGATTGCCCTGAATCGCGGCCATATCCCCGGCTCTTCCCGCCTGTTCCAGTTCGGCAGCCGTTCTGGACAAGGCGTTCGCGCCGATATTGGCCAGACCGCTTTTCAGGGCATGAACAAAGGTAGTGAAGGCTTGCAGCCCCGCCGCATCCTGATTGGCCGCAAGCAGGGCGAACCCGGCTTCTGCGTCCCGGCAGAACATGCGTAAAAGGTCCCGGTAACGACTAGGCGAACCGCCAACCCTGGCAATCCCGGCGGCTATGTCCAAATCCGCGATTTCCGGGGAGGTTGCCGCTACGGCGTCTTCCGGGGTCACGCCGCCATCTGTCGCCGATACGTTATGCTGTTTTGCGGCGGGAATCCATTTTTGCAGCAGAGCATCCAGTTCGTTCGTCGTAATGGGCTTGGCGAGAAAATCATTGAAACCGTTGGCCAAAAACATTTCCTTCATCCCGGAAACTGCGTTGGCGGTAAGCGCCACGATGGGCAGTTCCGCAAAACGCCCGCCCAGGGCGCGAATGGCCGCCGTGGCCTCCATCCCGTCCATTTCCGGCATCATGTGATCCATGAGTACCAGATCGAACGGTCGCGCCTTGACCAGTTTCACGGCCTCCCGACCATTCAGGCAGGTCTGGACGCGCGCTTTGTAGGAGGCCAGCAAGCCTTCGGCGACCATGAGATTGCTGGCAAAATCATCCACTACCAATACTTCGGCATCCGGCGCGGTAAAGCTGATGCGTTGCGTCTCGACCCGCCTTGCCTTGGTGGCGGTTATATCCCCCATCGGCTTTTCGTCGTCCACGGCCTGAAGCATGGTGGCGGTAAAGGCGGTACCTTTACCGTACTGGCTCGTCGCCGTAATGTCGCCGCCCATGATCCGACACAGGTTGCGGGCGATGGATAGCCCCAGCCCCGTGCCCTCAATGGCGCTGTTGCGCTTTTCGTCAATGCGGATGAAGTCGCCGAACAGTTTGGGCATATCTTCCGGCTTGATGCCGATGCCGCTGTCTTCGATGACGAAGGTCAAGCGTATCGTCTGCGCCTCTGTCCGCTCTCCAGTCACGGAAAGGCGGATGAATCCCTTTTGGGTGTATTTCACGGCATTGCTCAGGAGGTTGAGCATAATCTGCTTGACCCGACCGGCATCGCCACTCAGGGCGCGGGGAAGGCCGGGGTCGGCTTCCATGATGAGTTCCAGCGGCTTTTCCACCATCCGCACGCGGATGATGTCCAGGATGTCGTTCAACAGGTGCGCGGTTTCATAGGTAGACGTGGTGAGTTCCAGACGACCGGATTCAATCTTGGAAAAGTCGAGAATGTCGTTGATGATGGACAGGAGCGATACCCCGGCGTTTTTGATACCCGAAAGATATTCCAGTCCCTTGGGCGAGCCGTAATCCCGCTGCGCCAGCTCGCTCATGCCGATGACCGCGTTCATGGGGGTGCGGATTTCATGGCTCATCCGGGCGAGAAATTCGCTCTTGGTGCGCGAAGCCTGCTCTGCGGCTTCCGTCTGTATCTCAAGCTGCCTTGTCCGCTCGCGTACCGCCGTTTCAAGCTGCTTTTTGCTTTGCCGGCCTTTCTGGAACATGAAGGACAACAGCCCCAGCACGCACAGCAGCAAGACGGCAACGCCGATCAGCCAGAGATCGGAAGAGC
>JAISSL010000219.1 GCA_031273145.1 Zoogloeaceae bacterium
GCTCGCCCGGCGTGCCATCGAATTGCGCGCGCGAACGAACCATCGGCGCCATGACCAGGCGGTTTTGCAGGGTATGCCGCCCCACGCGAACGGTATCAAAAACAGTGTGCATGATGAAACCCTCGAATCTATGAATGGAAAGGCGCAATCATCCTCCATTCAGGCCGCGCCTGGGCAATTTTTTTGCAACCACAGGGGGCGCTTCTACCGCGCAAGCAAAAACCATTGCCGTTCGCAGTACCGATGGTTTTTCAATTGCTGTCTGCAAGACACCCTAAAGTTTTATGATATTTAGCCGATAATGTATTTATCGCAAAATTTTTGACTGCACAGGGGTCTGCCATGAAGTTGGGAAATTCCGTTATTGCCGGGGTACGCCCGGATATGCTCGCCGCCTATAAAAAAGGGGGCGCGGCTTCGCTTTCCCTGGCGCAGCAGATCAATCAGAGCGTGCTTGCCAAGCCGCAGGAATTGAGCAGGAAACTGGCGGAGCAGATTCACAAGAACGTGCTTGCCAAGCCGCAGGCGCAAAACCAGAAAACGGCGGAAGCAGACCGCAACAGGATAGAAAAGGAACGCCGGCAAAAGCAGTACGAGCGGGAACTGCGCGCCTGTCGCACCAAAAAGGACGTGGAAGCCGTGCGGGCGCGTTGGCGGACGCAGATGATGGCCGAAATGAGCGCCATCGGCAAATCCAACATGTCGGCGGATCAAAAAGCCGAGGCAATGGCTAAGGCTGCCGAGAAGTTGGCGGAAAAGGAAGAGGTCGCCGCAGAATTCATGGCAAGCTCGGCTTATCATACCTTGCCGGATGAAGCGAAGAAGGAAGAGCAGCACAAAAAAGCATCGCGTGACACAACCCAATCCGTGCAGGACAAACAAGACCGGAAGGACGCGGCGGAAACGAAGCAGGAACCGGCAGAAAAGGGAAAGACGCCTGAAACTGCGGCGGAAACTGTGTCTGCAATCATGCCGGAAAGCGCCCCAACCACGCCCGTCGACCAGACGCAAGGCGGAGAGGGCAGGGTGGTTACGGAAAATACCATGCCTTCCCATGCGGCCAAGAGCGTGCAGCCTGAACACGAATCACCGGAAATGCCGACCAGGAGCGGAAGCAAAATCAGCGTCTACGCCTGACAGGCTGCGCCTGGGCAATTACCTTGCGGACGGCAAATTAAAAACATTGCCGTCTGCAAGACCCCGCCGTCTGCAAGACCCGTCCGCAGGACACCTGGAACTCTTGCGTAATGCGCTAAAAAACGCGCAAAATAATGCACATAAATATAGCCAGGGAGATTTTCCATGCTGGGCATTTTCCGCAACATGTTTGGCAGCCCCAAAAAACCTGTCCCGCAAGATTTGGCAGACAAAGCGCCGGAAACGTATCTCTTTCGTTCCGACCCTGATGCCGCGTCCCCCAATCCCGCGCCGGACGAGGACGACTCTGCGAACGACTCTGCCGATGCCTTTTTCTGCCGAGAAGCCATCCTGGGGCGCGACCAGCGCATTATCGGCTATGAATTCAGTCGCCCGCAGCAGATGAATGCACACCTCATCAGCAGACGCGCCAAGGTGCGCCAGTACTACGACAAGGCGCTGCTTGACCAATTGATCGAAATGCAGCTTGAATCCATCATTGGGCAACGTCTGGCCTTTCTTGAGATTTCCCCGCTTTCGCTGGGGTATCCCGCCTTGACCAGTCTGCCCAAAGACAATGTGGCGCTCACCCTAACCTTTCCCGAAAACACGGAACTCGCCGCAGAAACCGTCCAGAACGCCGTCCAGAACGCTCAGGCGCTACGCGCCTACGGTCTCCAGATCGGCTTCAAATGGCAACGCCCCTGGCTCCCGAACGCGGCAAGTGTTGCCATCCTGCAACAAATTGATTTTGTGCACATCGTCTGGCCTGAATATGCCGGGCATAGCGCAATTCTGCCGGACATGTACCGGATCGCCCGACAGGTGAACGCCACGGAAAGCCTCCAGCGGCCAAGGCTCCTGCGCCTGATTGCCAGTCACCTCAACACCCCGGACAATTTCCGGGAATGCTACCGGCTGGGTTTCGACTTTTTTTGCGGTTCCTTCATCAACCACCAGCAGGAAAAGAAAACCGCAAAAAACGCCGCCAACCGCCTGCGAATCATCCAGCTTCTGAACAATCTGCGCCGCGACGCGCACACCTTTGCGTTGGAACAGGAACTGAAACAAGACCCGACGCTCTCCTATCATCTGCTGCGCTATGCCAATTCTCCCGCCCTGGGCGTGCGCTATGAAGTCACCAGTATCGCGCAGGCCATTACGCTGCTTGGCCGCAATTACCTGTATCGTTGGCTGACCTTTCTTCTTTTGCATGTTGCCGATCCCGGCTACCGCGAATGGGTCTTGACCGAACAGGCGCTGGCGCGCGCGGCGCTGATGGAGCGCCTGGGCAAGATCAAGGGCGATTCCGCCCTCTCGCCGGATTCCCTCTTTCTGACCGGCCTTTTTTCCCTGCTCGATCAGATTATGGGCTACTCATTGGAAGAACTGATCGCCAAAATCCAGATTCAGGACGAAATCCGCGTTGCGCTGGTGCGTCGGGAAGGCATTCTGGCGCAATATCTCGCCCTTGCCGAAGCCTGCGAATCCACCATCTCGGAAAATATCGAATACCGTTCCAGACTGCTTGGCTTTTCCGCATCCCAAGTCAACCTTGCGGTTTTCAACGCCCTTGCCTGGGCGCATGAAATGAGCAACATCACCGATGCCAACGATGCAAAAGGCGCAAACGACTTACCTTGAGATAGCCGCGCAAAATATGCCGTAACTTCGTTATAATCTGCCCCTCTAGCCAACAGGGAGTCAAGAATGGGTTTTCTTGCCGACAAAAAAATCCTGATTACCGGCGTGCTTTCCAAGCACTCCATTGCTTATGGCGTTGCCAAAGCCTGCCACCGGGAAGGCGCGGAACTGGCCTTCAGCTACCAGAACGACCGGTTCGAGGAACGGGTCAGAAAATTCGCTACCGAACTCGGTAGCAACCTCGTGTTGCCTTGCGACGTTGCCAGCGATGCCGACATCAACAGCATGTTCGACAAGCTGGGCAGCGCCTGGGGCGGCATGGATGGCGTCCTGCATTCCATTGCCTACGCGCCTGCCGAAGCCATCGAGGGCGATTTTCTGAACGGACTTTCCCGCGAAGCCTTTCGCACCGCGCATGAAATTTCCGCATACAGCTATCCGGCGCTTGCCAAGGCCGCCCGCCCGCTCATGCAGGGACGCAAGGCTTCGCTCGTCGCGCTCTCCTATCTTGGCGCGCAACGCACCATGCCCAACTACAACACGATGGGATTGGCCAAAGCCAGCCTGGAATCCGCTACCCGTTATCTGGCCTTCTGCCTTGGCCCGGAAGGCATCCGCGCCAACGCCGTTTCCGCCGGCCCCATCAAAACCCTTGCGGCTTCGGGGATCGGCAGTTTCAGCAAACTCCTGGCCTATAACGCCCACAACGCCCCGTCGCGCCGCAACGTCACCATTGACGAAGTGGGTAACGTGGCGGCTTTTCTCTTCTCCGATCTGGCTTCCGGCATCAACGGGGAAATTCTCTACGTGGATGGCGGGATGCACTCCACCGCCCTGGGCAACCCGGAACCCATGCAGCCCTGAGTCTTGCAGACGCAGGGCTGCGCCTGGGGTCTTGCAGACAGCAATTGTTTTTAAAAAACATTATCCAGGCGTGGCCTGTGCCCGCAAGGCTCATCGTTGCATGATGAGATTACGCCTGATACGCCTTAAAGTAGCGCGTTTAGCGGACTCCAAGCGCCTCTTTGGGGCGGCTTAAGCGCGCTGCCCAATGCGCTACCCATTCCAGAATCAATTCCCGGTCGGATACTTCAAGCGGTTCCAGCAACTGCTTGATGCGGTTGGCCTGATCGCCGGGGAAGGGGCTGGTTTCCGCGAGCAGTTCCACCATGTTGCACTGAAAAATGGTGGCGAACTCCGCCAGTCGAGCGATGTTGGGCATGACCAGCCCTCGCTCGATCCGGGACACGGCTTCATTTCCGACGCCCAGCCATTCCGCGACTTCTTCCTGCGTCAGACCGCTCTTGACGCGCTGCCGCGCAATAGCCCGTCCGACGCTCTCTGCCATCTCTTTCGGTATCGGAATCCTGACCTTCAGCATTGCATTCTCCTGCATTGCGTTCTCCTGAATATCACGGCGCTATTGTTTGACAAGCGCCGGATGACATGAAGAACTTTTTAGGATGATATTTAGCGTAAAAAGTCTAGCAAAACA
>JAISSL010000002.1 GCA_031273145.1 Zoogloeaceae bacterium
GCACACGCAATACCCAGGGCATCAAGCTGCATCTGCTCTTTGAGGCGCATACCGCTTCGCCCCTTGCGTGCAGCATGACGCCCGCCAACGTCAATGACCGGGATGAAGGCGTGCGGCTTACCATTGAACCAGGAGCCATCTACGTCTTCGACAAAGGTTACTGCGACTACACCTGGTGGCATGACATTCATCAAGCCGGGGCAACGTTCGTGACTCGCTTCAAGAAGAATGCGCGACTATCCCTGGAACAGGAATGTCCACTTACACAAGAAGGCGAGGACGACATCCTGAAAGACGAGACTGTGCGCTTCTCGAACCATTATCCGGGCGGCGGGCGCAAAAATCCCTACTGCACGCCGCTGCGCCGGGTGACAGTGGCTCGCCCGGATCAATCCGCCCCGCTGGTTTTGGCCACCAACGATCTAAACAGCCCGGCCAGTGTCATTGCCCAACGCTACAAGTCACGCTGGCAGATCGAACTGTTCTTCAAATGGATAAAACAACACCTGAACCTCAAGACTTTTTTGGGGCGCAGCGAAAACGCGGTAAAGATACAGATATTGAGCGCCATGATCACCTACGCCCTGCTGCTGATTCACAGCGCAGCCACCCGCTTCAAAGGCAGACTGTGGATGCTGCTGGCCGAACTGCGTCCCAACCTCTTCATGCGCCCGCAGACGCAAGCCCTCATGAAGCGACGAAGGCAAGAGCAGCAGCAGGAAATTGCCCGAATTCAACCGGAGTTGTTCTCATGAAAATTATCCCGGACAGCAGTGTGCGAAGGCGGGAATCCAGAGCTGTAACGGGACGCAGGTTGCGTCCCCTACAAGTATTTCAGATGGCAAGGATGTCCTGCAAATGACAATGGTGGTTGGATTGCCCGTAGGGGCGGCAACCTGCCGCCCGTGTCATGCAGTCAGGGTGCTAAATCGTCCTTGTTTTATCTAATCCAATGGATTAGAATGAGCCATGCACGTAATTGCCGAGTTACCCTCTTACATCCGCTTGGCCGACAAGCTCTTGAGCGAGGAAGAACGCCAAGACCTCATCAGCTACCTGGCCGAGCATCCCAAATCCGGGGACATCATGGAAGGAACAGGCGGGGTACGCAAACTGCGCTGGCGCCGTGGTAGTCAAGGCAAAAGTGGAGGTGTGCGCGTTATCTACTACTACCACGATGACCTTATGCCGCTGTACCTGCTGACGCTTTTCGCCAAGGGCGACAAGACAAACCTGACCAAGTTCGAGCGCAACGAGCTGGCTGGCCTGGTGGATGTATTGGTGAACATCTGGAAAGGATGAGAAAAAACATGAACACTGCATTCAACAACATCAAACAAGGCTTGCAAGAAGCAATTTCCCACGCCAAGGGCGATGCGCGTGGCGTGCGGGTGCATCGCCCTCGCGCAATTGACGTGAAGTCTGTGCGCGCAAAAGTGGGGATGACCCAGGAACAGTTTGCCGCCAGCTTTGGCTTCTCTACCGCAACCCTGCGGCATTGGGAACGCGGTGACCGTTCTCCGCACGGCTCGGCTCTGGTACTGCTCAACGTGATCGAACGTAACCCCCAAGCGGTCATTGAGGCACTGGCGTAACAGTCTGCCCGACCTTGGGTTTGCGTCTCACCCTCAAACGGACGGCCTCTACCGCCGCTTAGCGCGTTTTTGATTCAGTCGAGTACACTTTTGCGCTTGCTTGCCCTCTCCCGGCGCTTCGCGCCACCCTCTCCCACAAGTGGGAGAGGGGATGCCCAGTACCGTCCGCGCTACCTATCTCCCCTCTCCCGCTTGCGGGAGAGGGGAATTGTTCGCACATGAATCAAAAACGCTCTAACTACTCGTCCGGCGATTGAATAAACTCTCCCAGGTTGAGTTTTTCTACCGCCTCTTCAATCTTTCCCGTCTCGTCCAGCTTGATGATGCTGCGGGCAAGCGGGGTTAGCTCTTCGACATCCGCCTGAATGATATGGCTTTTGACTTCCATGATCTGCGAAGGCTGCATGGAAAAGGTACGCAGCCCAAGCCCCAGCAAAAGCCGGGTAAATTTAGGCTCGCCCGCCATTTCGCCACAGATTGAAATGGGAATATCCATTTTTTCCGCGCTGGCCAGGGTGTGCGCGATCAGCGCCAGCACCGCCGGATGAAGGGAATCGTACAGGCTGGCAACCTGCTCGTCGCTCCGGTCAATGGCAAGGGTGTATTGAATCAGGTCGTTGGTTCCGATGGAAAGGAACGCCAGCCGTTTCAGGAACATCTGGATAGCCAGCGCCGCGCCCGGAATTTCAATCATGCCGCCCACCTCAATGTCACGGGCGAAGGGAATTTTTTCTTCCGCCAGACTGATCTTGGCATGGGCAATGGCGCTCAAGGAAGCGTCTATCTGGCGGGCGTGCGACAACATGGGAATCAGGAGCTTTACATTGCCATAGCGGGAAGCGCGCAAAATGGCGCGCAACTGCGTATGAAACATTTTTGGCTCGGACAGCGAAAGGCGAATGGCGCGTCGCCCCAGAGCGGGATTGGTCGGGGTGCGCTGGCGGTCAAGCATCTTGTCGCCGCCCAAATCAAAGGTACGGATGATGACGGGACGCCCGTCCATCGCCTTGACCACTTGCCGGTAGGCTTCAAACTGCTCTTCTTCCGAAGGGATGTCACTGCGCCCCAGAAACAGGAATTCGGTGCGGAACAGGCCGATTCCATCCGCGCCGGATTCCAGCACCGCATCGGTATCGGAAGGAATTTCGATGTTGGCAAGCAACCTGACCGGAATACCATCCAGCGTCTGAGCCACCGTGGATTTCAGCCGTTTTAGCTTGCTGCGTTCCAGTTCCAGCAGTTCCTTCTTGATTCTGTATTCGTCGAGAATCTGCTCGTCTGGATTGATCATCAAAATTCCGCGCTGCCCATCCACAATCAGCCATTCGCCATCCCGAATCATCGCCCGCGCGCTTTCCAGCCCAACAATGGCAGGAATCGTCATACTACGCGCCAGAATGGCGGTATGCGAAGTCGCGCCGCCCACATCGGTCACGAAAGAGGCAAAATGCCGCCCCTTGAAGGCAATCGTATCGGTCGGCGAAAGATCATGCGCGACGATGATGAGATTTTCTTCCGTGGTTTCAGGCGTTTTTCCCTTCGCCTTGCCCAGAGTCGTCCGGGCAGGCTTGCCCAGCAACTCCTGAATCACCCGTTCGCCAACCTGCAAAACGTCATTTTTACGTTCCCGCAGATAAGGGTCCTCAAACTGCTCGAATTGCCCGGACAACTGCTCCATGCGCTGCACCAGCGCCCATTCCGCATTGCAGAGGCGCTCGCGGATGATGTTTCTGGTTGCCTCCACCAATTCCGGGTCGGAAAGAAACAGCATGTGCAAATCAATGAAGGCCAGCAACTCCGTGGGCGCAATGGCAGAAGATTCGTTTTGCGCGCGCAGGCTCAACAATTCTTCCCGTACCGATTCCAGGGCGCGATCCAGGCGTCCGATTTCCCGCTCGGCCTGCTTGGCCGTAATCGTCAAGTGCGCCACGTCCAGGGTCGCGTGCGACATCAAAAGCGCGCGCCCAATGGCAATACCGCTGGAAACGCCTACTCCGTGCAGGATAAAACCCACGTTCTTACTCCTCGCCAAAACGGTTTTCAATCAATTCGACAATGGCCTTCATTGCCGCCTCTTCATCGCGTCCTGAAGTCTCCAGAATCAGGCGTCTGCCCTGTCCTGCCGCCAGCATCATGATACCCATGATGCTTTTGGCGTTGATCCGGCGTTCGCCCCGTTCCAGCCAGACTTCACTGGCAAACATCCCGGCCAGTTGTGCCAACTGCCCCGAAGGACGGGCATGTAGCCCCAGTTTATTGAGAATTTCGATTTCCTGGCGCATCATCGTCAAACGTCTTTCAGCATGTTGAGCGCGCCATCGCGCGCGCCGCTTAACGCCTTGGCGACCAGATTTTCCATTCCCCCTTCGCGGTAAGTCAACGCGCGCAGGAGCATCGGTAAACTTACGCCCGCAATGCCTTCCACGCGCCCCGGTTCCAGCAGCTTGCTGGCGACGTTGGCCGGAGTCGCGCCATAAATGTCCGTCATGACCAGTACGCCTTCGCCTTCATCCACCTGCGCCAGCATGGCGCGCGCAAGCGGCAGAATCGCCAGCGGATCATCCTGCGCGACGATCCCCAACTGCGCCAGCAGGGGCGGGCGCTTGTTGAGAACGTGATAAACATTTTGCAGCAGGGATTCGCCCAAAGTGCCGTGGGTTATGAGCAATATGCCAATCATGGAAAAGCATCCAGGAATAAACGCTTTATTTTAGCCAAATATCCGGTCAAGCAAGCGATTCATTATTCCAGGTCGAAAAAAAAAGCGGCACAGAAGCCGCTTTTTATGGGGATCGCGCAAAAACGCAAATCTCCGCGAGTACTCAATTCTTCATCTTGAAGTCGTCGTGGCAGGCTTTGCAGGTGCCGCCGACTTTTCCGTGCTGCGCCTTGACTTCGGCAACCGTCCCTACTGCGGCAATTCTGGCCAGCTCGTCGGCTTCCTTGGTGAAGGCTTGCGCGTACTTGGCGGCGTCCTGCGGCTTGCTGAAGAATTCCGGCTTGACGTAGGTCTTGACGTTGCCTACGTCTTTTTCGGAACCTTTGACATAGAGCGCGCCCATGCCGGAATTGGCAATCGCGGCAATCGCGTTGGCGGCCTTGATGACTTCCGCCTGGTTGTAGGTTCCTTCCACATTGTCCTTGATCTTGTTCATGTTCCAGCCTATGTAGGCGTAACCCGCCTGACGGGTCTTGATGGCCTTGTCAGGCTCAATGGCAAGGGCGGAACCGGCAACAGCAAAAGCAAAAGCGGCGAGGGCTATTTTTTTCATCATGGTAAATCTCCATCTGATTTGTGACTGAAGGGGAACTGCAAAACCGCCCGCCAAGCCTGCAACAGCGTACCGGGCAACTCCACATGGGTTCGCATTATATACATTTCCGGGCACATTTTCCCCCGCTTCGCCAAATAGCCGACCGCAAGATGCTACATTTTGTAACGAAAACCGATTTGCGAACTTTATAGCCCCACGATGGTTGGCGAGAAGGGGATTGCGGGCGATGTCCAAATCTCGTTGAAAAGCTTCCAGTAGGGTTGTACTTCGTTTTCCTCATCCAGCATCAGCTTGCAGCGCGGCTGTTCCCAATCGAAACGCACTACGCCATGTTGCCCGTCCGCCAGCGCCATGCAGTCGCGCCGGGGGACGAAATTATCGGAAATCTTCTGGATTTTCAGGGTATGGTGGTAAGTCTGCATGAGCCGCAAAAGGCGCGGATGATTGCGCGTCAACCCATCGGTATCGCGCAGGGCAATGCAAACCGTAAACTGGGGACGCTCGGTCAATAAAACGCGCAGGGTCTCCATGTTGGCGGCTTCGGCAAGCCCCGTCCTGTCAAGGGTATCGTCGAAAATGCACAGTTCCGATTCCGCCCGCGCCAGAATCTGCGCGAACGAAGCCTGAAAATCGTGCCACGAATCGTAAATGATCTCGCTCATGGGGGGAAGTTTAACGGCTTGGCCTGTACAATGGCGAACTTTTTTTGGGAGAAGATGGATGCCTGTTGGGACGGTCGTTGCCCTTGACCATGAAGCGCGGGGAATCGTCCATCTGGACGGCAAGGTGGTGTTCGTGGATGGCGCCTTGCCGGGCGAGACGGTGGAATACGCCAGCTTTCGCAAAAAGCCCAGATACGAGCAAGCCTGGCTGGTCAAGGCGCTTGCGCCCGTTCCCGAACGGGTCGAGCCGCGCTGCCCGCACTTTGGCATTTGCGGCGGATGCGTCATGCAGCATCTGGATGTTGCCGCCCAGGTTGCCGTCAAACAGCGGATTCTGGAAGATAGTCTCTGGCATATCGGGCGGGTTCGCCCGGAGGAACTTCTGCCGCCGATTCATGGCCTTGCCTGGGGTTATCGCCGCAAGGCGCGGCTGGGCGTGCGGAAGGTGCCCAAAAAAGGCGGCGTCCTGATTGGGTTTCGGGAAAAAAGAAGCAGCTACATTGCCGATCTCAAAAGCTGCGCGGTGCTGCATCCTGCGGCCTCAAAACTGCTGCTTCCCCTGCGAAGCCTGATTGACGGCCTTTCCATTTCCGAGCGGCTGCCGCAGGTGGAAATTGCGGTCGGCGACGATTGTGTGGCTTTGTCGTTGCGTATTCTGGAACCGCTAACGGATGAGGACAAAAACAGGCTGCGCGCCTTTGCCGAGTTACACGGCATTGTGTTTTACCTGCAACCGGGCGGGCCGGATAGTCTTTTTCGCTTTCATCCCGCAGTGCCGGAACTTGCCTATACCCTGCCGGAATTTTCCCTCCGCATGGCTTTCAGTCCGGTGGATTTTACCCAGGTGAACCATGAGGTGAATCGCGTCCTGATTCGCCGTACCCTGGAATTGCTGGCCTTGCTGCCCGGCGAGCGGGTAGCGGACCTTTTTTGCGGCCTGGGCAATTTTACTTTGCCGATTGCCCGCCGAGGGGCGCGTGTAATTGGGGTTGAGGGGAATGCCACTCTGGTGTCACGCGCCAAAGCCTGTGCAGAGGCCAATGGACTGACTGAAAACACGCGCTTTATGGCGGCGAACCTGTTTCAATGCGGGACGGATTTTTTTAGCGGCCTGCTCGAAAACCCGCAAAAAGTCCTGCTTGACCCGCCCCGCGAAGGGGCGCTTGAAGTCGTCAAAGCCTTGCCGGAAGCGGGGGAGCGGCCATGCCGCATTGTTTATGTCTCCTGCAATCCTGCAACATTGGCGCGGGATGCGGCGATTCTCGTCCAGCAGAAAGGCTATCGTCTGGCTGTAGCCGGAATCGTCAATATGTTTCCGCATACGGCGCATGTGGAATCCGTCGCGCTTTTTCTGGCGCCTTTTTCTGACAGAGGGGCGGCAGACCTTGCCCCATGCTAAAATCTCGCCTCCCGGAATCGCCATAGGCGAACCGGAAAGCGGAGAGAAGAGGAGGTGTGGCAGAGTGGTCGATTGCACCGGTCTTGAAAACCGGCAACGGGCAACCGTTCGTGAGTTCGAATCTCACCGCCTCCGCCAGAAATGCAGGATAGGCGCGGGTTTTAGGGGACTTTCTGATTCTTGCGCCCGGTTGCGTCCATCTCGCACACCCGGTCGAAGATGATGGTTGCGAGGCGCGAGCAGGCGGCTTGAACGGTTTGCCAGTCGTGCCAGCGCGGATTGAGGTTCTTGTATTCGCAAAGTTCGATTTCTTCCAGGTCGTAGGGCAGCGCGTTGGCAAGCTGAATCTGCAACTGGTGTAGCGGCGATTCTCCATTGTCCTGCGGGTAGAGGCGATCAAGCGATTGCAGCGCACAGGCAACGCGCTCATCGCCCATGTGATCGGCCAGGGCAACGAAATCAAGGTAATCCCGCGTGGCATTGCGCTTCAAGATCATCACACCCTTGATACGCAGAATTTCGGCTTCGGTCGGAACGGTAATTCGCGTACCGTGATAGTCCATCACCATCGTTTCCAGCGGTTCGGCGCGGATAAGCTGGCGAACTCCGGTTTCGATGCCGTCAAGGTTGCCGAGAACCTGCACCGGGCGTTGCACCCGCGCCGTTTTCCAGCCCGCGACGGATTCGAGTTGAGCAAGCACTTCGTCAAAGCGATGGCAAAGGTCGGTCAGCACATGGTCGGCATCACGCGAAAAACGATGTCCGGCGTGGAGGGCGGATGCCGTTCCGCCCACCAGCACGGCATCCGGCAGCAGACGCTGAAGCCGCGCGGCGGATGACAAGACGAGTTCCCAGTCAGGCAGGGGCGCGGTGCGCTTCGGCATAGTGCATCCAGAAGTGATGGCGTTGGGCGTAGGGGGCGCGGATGTAAGGGCGGCAAACGCGCGTCACCTTCTCCAGCAGGGCGCGGTCAGACAAAACCGCTTGGCGCAGGTCAACCCAATCCTGCCATTTGCCGCGCTGTATCACGTCGTCAATGGCGGCGAGGGTAAGGCGCTGATGGTTGAGGTGACGATGGCGCATGGCGAACAACACGCTGTTACGAGGGTGGATGCCCGTATCTTGTGCGAATGACGCAAGAAAATCAACAGGAAGGCCGGTTTTTCAGGGAAAAGGCGCGGCATCATGGCGCTTTTTCGCCCATAAGTTTGATCTGCCAGTCCTCCAGGTAATGCCCATCCTTTTTAATGCGCGAATTGGTAACTTTCCATTGTCTGATCCGTGCGCCCTCCAAATTGATGCCATCAATGCTGGAACCCGTGATTTCCAGACGGTCGATCTCGGCATCCTTAAGATTAATCCATTCGAGTCTTGAGCCAACGATTTCCAGCCGGTCTATCCGGCTCTTTCTCTCGCGGCTCTCATAACTAAAGTTGAAAGAACCTGTGGAATTTTCAATGCGGACATGTTCTGCGTCAATGCGTATTTCAAATGGCCCAGAGCAGAAACGAAAAATGGCTCGCTTGGTGCGCGGGTATGATTCATTACCCCAATACAGATACGGAGACAGGTACGTAGTACCACCACGGACGCGCTCAAGCAACATATGGGGCGTTCCCATAGTGCTCAGAGTGAGCGCGAATTCGCTGTCCCGGACGGTCAAATCGCCGGTGGGCGTGATGTATCTTGAACCGAATCCCTGCCCGTCTACCCCCTCAATCAGCAGATTGCCCGCAACCGTTACCTTGCCGCTACCAAACACCGCATTGTCTTCCGCCCTTACTACCATTCCAGTGACATCGACACTTTTTGAGAGAAAGACGTTGCGCCAGATCATAGATGGCAGTGGCTTTTCGGCAGGTATCACGAGAGAGACCGATTTCCACGCTACCTTTTTACTCTCTATCCACTCACTACTCTCAGGGAGTGGGAGTGACATAAAATCGGAAAGCGCCGTATCCTCAACCCACAGGGAACCATCCTCGCGGGTAAACCGGGGAGGAGATACCAAGAACCATGAATAGTATCTATTCGGTTCCGGGGGAATAAGCGCGGCGAAATTCGCCACAGCCTTGCCCTGCGCCCTTTTGATGCTATGAAGAAAGCCACGGGCAGGCGACCATGTGTGTGACCATGTATCGCCCCGGTTGCGCCCAAATGTTTTTCCCGCATTCGGGCACACTTCCATGCCAGCCAAATCCCAGAGTCGGGAAGCGTATTGTTTTCGCATCGCCGGGAGGTAATTGTTGGCCGCGAAACCGATGTATTCCGCAACCACTTCTCCCGTATCCCGCTCTATTAACCGCAACCTGCCCCGCCCAACCCAGTTGGCGCGGTCTTCCAGGGTGGAAATGTCTTCAATCGAAAGCGCATATCTGGCGTTGAGCGTGTCGACCGGAAGATCGAAAGGCATCCACATCGGCGTGGTTGCATAATTCATCAGAATATCCGCCTCAGACCATTTGTCGTTACGCAACGCCTTCATTTGCAGGGAACTTTCAAGTACGCGGTCGCGCAATTTGGCGCGTTCCCAGAAAGCCCTGCTGGCGCGTTGGATGTATTTCCCATCGCTGGTTTCGATGAAGGCTTTTTGGTTGCCTGTCTGTGGCACCGGAACCCAGGCCGCTGCCAGCAGATTGCCGGTATCCCAAGGAAGGGCGTATCCGTACTGAATTTCCCGGAATGCGCGGATGCTCTCTTCCCGGTTTTCCCTGTAATGGTAACTGCGATATTCAAGGATTGCGGCAGGCGCGGATTCATTCGGAGCCGTCTCCTGCAACGGCAGAGGCGCGTTTCCCCGGTTATTGCCAAGCGCCAGAATGCCATCGTCCAGAAGAATGCCGGACTTGATGGAAAGGCGCTCCTCCTTCGCGCAGGCGGTTTGCAGATAAGCGCGCGCTTTCTGAACCAGAGATTCCTGAGTCTGCGCGGCGGCAGAATCAATTTCTGCCTTTTTCTTCCGTTCTCTCCGTTCTGGCGCATTGATAATATCTGATACTGGCATCCATATTGGAGACGTTATAACAAACAAAGGAAACAGTATGGCAGCTTCAGGAGGGGCGGAGCTGCCGAGATTTGCACAGCTACTCAGGTTCATGGCAAGCAGAGCCACGATAAGCCACTTCCGGCAGAGCGGGAAAAAAGCGATAGGGCGGCGTTTCATTGGGTCAATTTCCACAATACGAGGTCCAGAACGGATATTAGCCTGTCTGGCGGGACGTAGGTTGTCTATTCCCACGAAATTTTCAGAGGACGATTGTAAAAAAATTGCTGTCCGCAGAACCGGGCAGGGCTATAATCCGCCACTTCGTTTTGTCTGGAATGATTCCGCATGTCGCCTTCTCGCCCAACCTGGGTCGCCGGAAACTGGAAAATGCAGG
>JAISSL010000009.1 GCA_031273145.1 Zoogloeaceae bacterium
TAGCGTAGCGTCTGCCCATGCTTTTCAATGACGCCGAATCCCGTCACCCGCAGACCGGGGTCAATGCCCAGTATCCGAAGGTCATCTGCCATGTCCGCGTCTTAGCCTTCCAGTTCCTCGAATCCCGCCGCCTTGACCGCGCGATCCAGACTGAGCAGCGTTGAAAGCAGGCTCTCCATCCGGGCGAGCGGCCAACTGTTCGGACCGTCGGAAAAGGCTTTTTCGGGATTCGGATGCGTTTCCATGAAGATGCCGGCGATGCCTGTCGCAACCGCCGCGCGCGCCAGAACCGGTACGAATTCCCGCTGTCCGCCGGAAGAAGCGCCTTGTCCGCCGGGCAACTGCACGGAATGGGTGGCGTCGAACACCACCGGGCAGCCCGTCTCGCGCAAAATCGCCAGCGCGCGCATGTCGGAGACCAGATTGTTATAGCCGAAAGAAGCGCCGCGCTCGCAAACCATGAGATTGTCCGCGCCATTGTTCGCTTCCCGCGCCTTGGCGACCACATGCTTCATGTCGCCGGGGGCGAGAAACTGCCCCTTCTTCAGATTGACCGGCTTGCCGGTGGCCGCAACCGCCTGGATAAAATCCGTCTGGCGGCAGAGAAAAGCTGGCGTTTGCAGGACATCCGCCACCTCGGCGACGGCGGCAATGTCCGCTTCCGAATGCACGTCGGTCAATACCGGCACTCCAATCTGCTGGCGTACTTCGGCAAGCATCGCCAACCCTGCCTCAAGCCCCGGCCCGCGCGGCGAATCAAAAGAGCTGCGATTCGCCTTGTCGTAGGATGCCTTGAAAATGTAAGGGATGCCAAGCCGCCTGCATACCGCCTGCACATGTCCCGCCACTTCCACGCAAAGTTCCGTCGACTCCGCCACGCAAGGGCCGGCAATCAAAAAGAAGGGATGGGCAAGACCCGCAGAAAAGCCACAAAGTTCCATAGGAAACTCACAGAGGAAAAAGGAAAAAAGACGGCGAGCCGTCGGATGTCGAATTATCGCACAGGCGGAGAAATTCGCCCGCTCCCGCAATCGGCGGGTTGACACATCCATGTCGGTTTTTTTAGAAAAAGTACATTATCGGGAATATTTTTCTTCCCTACGCCGCATTTAACTGGCAAAATCTGCCCATATCACATGGTGACCGGCTGAGTTCAACGATGCACCTCAAATCCAAGATTTCGCTTTTCTTCTCATTCATTGCCATCGGCCTGGTCGCCGTTGTCACCGCAATCAGCCTTTACGCCTTCAAGGAATTTTCGGTGGATGTGACCCAAAAGCACGTCCGTACCGCATCCGAAATCGTCCGGGTGCATCTGACCGAATCCATGATCAATGCCACCATTGACAAACGCCAGTCCTTCCTGCGCCGCATCACCGAAGTACACGGCCTCCTCTCCGCCTATGTCGTGCGCTCGCCCGTAGTGGATGAGCAATACGGCACCAGCGTCAGCAGCGAAGACCAGCCGGACGAGATTGAAAAAGAAGTCATGGAGACTGGCGAAAACCGTTTCAAGGTTGAAGAGCGGGGCAGCGAGCTGATTTTCCGCAGTACCATCCCCTATATCGCCGATTCGCGGGATACCCCCAATTGTATGCAGTGCCACGTTGCCAAGGAAGGCGACGTTCTGGGCGCCGTCACGATGACCATGTCGCTGACCTCGCTACGAAATCAGGCGTTGCTTACCGTATGCAGCATCGTCGGCACCGTTGCGCTGTTCGTGACGGTTCTTCTGTTTTTCCTGCGCGGCATCATCAGCCCGATTGCGAATACGGCGCGTGGCGTCGAGGAAGTGGTTCGGGCTGCTACCAACGGCAATTTCAAGGGAAACATCGTCCAGAAAAGCAACGATGAGGTAGGCCAGATCGCCACCGAAATAAACCGCCTGATGCGTTTTCTGGATGATGGCTTGAATCACATCGGGCGGCAGGTATCGCAATTGACCGGGCGTCAGGCCAAGGAAAACGAAAACCTGCTCGCCGTGACCATTGACATGGTGGAAGGGCTGACCAAGGCATCCCGTTTCAAACAGGCCATCGAAGAGGACGAAGCCAAGGCGGAAATTTTCCAGCGTCTCTCCGCCATTTTTCAGGATGAATTCGACCTGCACAGATTCTCTATCTACGAGGTACTGAGTGGACAGAACGAAATGAAGGTCGTGATCGTGGATGGGATGCTTCAAGCGCCCTGTCGCTGGTGCAATCCGCAGATTCTCGAACGTCCCGAATCCTGCCGCGCCCGTCGAACCGGGCATCTGGTCAATGGACTCCACCAGCCCGATATCTGCTATGCCTTCAACCCGTCTATGGTAGAAGACGGAAGTTATTACAACTATCTGTGCTTTCCCGTCATCCAGTCCGGGATTGTCGGCAGCATCGTTCAACTGGTCGTCCGGGAGGATGAAAAGGATCGGGTCTCCGAAGTCCTGCCATACATCAACGTCTACCTGCGCGAAGCCGCGCCAGTGCTGGAAGCCCGCCGCCTGACCGAAACCCTGAAGGAATCTTCCCTGCGCGACCCGATGACCGGCCTCAACAACCGTCGCTATCTTGAAGAATATATAGAAACCCTGCTGGCCAACGTGCGCCGCCAGCAAATCCATCTGGCCATCATGATGCTGGACCTGGATTACTTCAAGATGGTGAACGACACTTACGGGCATGACGCGGGCGATAGCGTGCTGAAGGCGCTCTCGGAAGTGCTGAAACAGGCCGTGCGTTCTTCCGACATGGTCATCCGCTACGGCGGGGAAGAGTTTCTCATCATCTTGCAGGACACGGAAGAACCGGATGCCGATCAGGTTGCGGAAAACATTCGGAGCGCGGTCGAGAAAATCCGGGTCAACGCGGGCGGAACCGTCCTGCAAAAAACCATTTCCATCGGCCTTTCGGATTACCCGAAAGACAGCACCACCTTTTGGCAGGCCATCAAATTTGCCGATGTTGCCCTCTACAATGCCAAACAGACGGGGCGAAACCGGGTCGTGCGTTTCAATCAGGAGATGTGGACGGACAACCCTGAGTATTAACGCTGCAATCAAGCCCAACCTGCGAAGAGAACACCGGCCTGTGTTTGATAGAGTCCGGTTCATATCCCCGCCTTCCAATCAACCGTCAGGGTCTGCTAACCCTGTTACAAACCATGTCCGGCATGTACAAGCGGTTTTCCTTCCATTAGAATCGAATCCTTTTTCCAGACAAAAGCGTCACCGAAGGCTTTTCATTACGAAATCGCCGTCCGCAAGAAT
>JAISSL010000039.1 GCA_031273145.1 Zoogloeaceae bacterium
ACTCAACTTGCCGAGGTTCCGCAACCTGTTCACGATAAGCCGATTTCACGAAATTCTGAAGTATTTTCCGCGCAGCAGCTTTGAGAAGCTGGTCAAAAAGCATGGTAGCGACAAGTACAGCAAAGGCTTTGGAAGCTGGTCGCACCTGGTGGCGATGCTCTATGGTCAGTTGAGCGGTGCCAGTAGCCTGCGCACATTGGAAGCGGGGTTCAACAGTCAGTACCCGCATTACCACCTAGGCGTACGCCCCGTGCGTCGTTCAACCCTTTTTGATGCCAACGCGCGGCGCAGCCCGGAAGTGTTTGCCGAGGCGGCGCAGTGGCTGATGACGCAACTCAAGCGTGACGTACGCAACCAGATGAAGCAGGCACTGTGTTTGCTCGATTCCACGAGCCTGACACTCAAGGGCAGGGGGTTTGATGTCTGGACTTTGGATCAACGCACACGCAATACCCAAGGCATCAAGCTGCATCTGCTCTTTGAGGCGCACACCGCTTCACCCCTTGCGTGCAGCATGACGCCTGCCAACGTCAATGACCGGGATGAAGGCGTGCGGCTTACCATTGAACCCGGAGCCATCTACGTTTTCGACAAAGGTTACTGCGACTACACTTGGTGGCATGACATCCATCAGGCTGGTGCAACGTTCGTGACCCGCTTCAAGAAGAATGCGCGACTATCCCTGCCATTTCCATCATGGAGATTGAAATCGGCGTTCTGTCCCTTGAACGCAAGGACGCCACCCAAGGCCATCTGCTCCGTTCCTGGCTCGAAAATATCGTCCTGCCCAAATTCTCCGGGCGAATCCTGCCTGTCGATACCGATGTCGCCCGCCAATACGCCCGCTTGCACGTCCCCAATCGACGTAACGAGCGCGATGCGCTCATCGCAGCAACAATCCTCGTGTACGGTATGCCCATCGTCACCCGCAACGTAGCAGATTTTATGGCCGCTGGCGCTACCATCATCAACCCGTGGGACAAAGCATCTAACGCTTATAGAACCACTCCACGAACGCGGCACAAAGAAGAACAAGCCCCAGTAAACCGAACACGATTCCCAAATTCGACACGTACATTTCGCCCAGAGTCCGAATCACGTATGCGGCGATGAAGCGATGACCATGATACTCCGACGAGGGTACGTCTGTTGTCTGGGTGGCAAAATATTCATCCCAGCCGTCAACAAACGTAAATAGGCCGAACAGCGATAAGCCCGCTATACCGCCGGTGATTTGTGCGGTGATACGCGCGGTCCTGGCGGCATTGTTCGTGCCATGTGAGCATACGCCAACGATGGCTAATGACAGAAGCACACATGCGATCAGATAGCCGCGCAGCGCGTCAAGCAGGTCTAACGTTATCATTTATCCAATAGGCCAGAGGACTTTTCCCGCTTTTTGTAGAGGCGAAGGGCGGGCCAGAAGAGGGCGAGCAGGAGTATGGCAATCAGGATGAGAGGCCGGTAATCGGGCGTATTCCAACTGCTTCGCGCGGCTTCGCGGCGCTCGACATCCAGACGTTGATATTTGAGGGTATTGTTGGCAATGGTGCTGGGTTTTTTGTTGTGCAGCCAGCCGTGGGTCAAGAGGTAGGTCTTGGGGTAGAACGAAAAAATCCAGGGCGCGTCCTGTTGCAGGATGCGGTTCATCTGCCGGATCAGGGCAAGTCGTTCCGGGGTGTTGTCCATGAGTTTCATGCGCTCGAACAGACGGTCGAATTCCGGGTTGGCGTAGTTGGAGTGATTTTCGCCGCCGAATTGCGCCCTGCCTTCCCGGCTGGTGAGCAGGAAGAAAAAGTTTTCCGGGTCGGGGTAATCGGCATTCCAGCCCAGAAAATAGAGTTGGGTGGCTCCTTTTTTGAGCTTGTCTTGCAGACGGTTGAAGTCGGTAGCGCGAACCACCAGTTGCGCGCCGATTTTCCCGAACTGCCGCGCAAGCCAGTCGAGCCGGGTTTTTTCGCCCATGCCGCCGGAAGTCGTATCGAGATAGAGTACCAACGGTTCGCCGGTACGCTGGTGGCGTCCGCCTGGCCAGCCCGCTTCGGCAAGCAGTTTTTTGGCTTCTTCCACGCTTTTGCGCTCTGCGGTATCGCGCGTCTTATCCCAATCATAGACGTAGGGATTGATGCCCGCTTCGCCTTCCTCAAAGCCGAAAATCCCCGGCGGCAGAGGGTGCATGGCGGGCAGGCCGCGCCCATTCATGAAGATGGAAATGTATTCTTCCTGGTCAATGGCGATTGAGATGGCGCGGCGCAGCTTGGCGGATGCCTCATCCGTGCCGCCCACGACGGAATCCAACATGTTGAAGCCGAGATAAAAAACCGAGGGGCGGACAGAAGTCAAAAGGCGGATGCCTTTTTCCTGCATGTCCGCGCTTAAGTTGGCCTCGCCGCTGATCTGGATGCGGACGGCCTGGTCGAAATTGTCGGAGGCGATGCCGGAAGCGTCGTAATAGCCTTGCAGGAACTTGCTCCAGTAGGGGATGGATTCCTTTTCGCGGGTGAAAACCGCGCGTTCGATGAAGGGAAGCGGCTGCCCGCAATCGGCGAGCATCCCGCTTTCCGGGTCGCTGGCTTCGCCTTCGCAGGGGTAGGTTTCATGCTGAAAATTCGGATTGCGTGCCAGCACCATGCGCCGGTTCGGGTCGTTTTCCGTAAGCATGTAGGCGCCGCTGCCTACCGGCCACCAGTCGAGGGAGAGATTTTTTTCCGCCATGCCGGGTTGCCCGAAAAAGCGGTCGACTTCGCGCGGCAGGGGCGCGAAAAAGGGCATTGCCAGCCAGTAGGTGAATTGGGGATATTCTCCTTTTAGGTAGATGCGAAAGGTGTAGCGATCCACTTCTTCCACGCCGGATAAGGGGAATTCATTCAAGTCCAGCCATTCTCCCGGTTTTTCCTGATTCGCTTTGGCGAGTTGTTCGCCCAGTTCTTTGAGACCAATGATTTTCTCCGCCATCATTCCGAAGATGGGCGAGTGGAGGCGGGGATGCGCCAGACGCTTGATTTGGTAGATGTAATCGGCGGCGACGAGTTCCTTCGTGCTTTCTGCGGCCTCGCTTATGGAAAAATCGGGAATGCCGAATTTGTCCGCCAGGTCTGCCGGGGTCAGGTTCAGATAGAGCGGTTCTCCGGCGGCGTTACGCGCAAAGGCGGGATGCGGCTGGTAGAGCCTTCCCGGTTTTATCCGCAGTTCATAGACGCTGGCCATAACCATTGAAGGTTTTTTGCTTGCCGGTAGGGGTTCCTGGTCGGTCAGGGGACCGCAGCGTCCGCACATGGCCAAAAAACCCGGTTCCGGCATTTTTTCCACGGTCGCCGGAATCAGGGTATAGGGGCGCTTCAGATAGTGGTATTGCAGGGGCGGCTCGTAAATCTGGGTGATGAAGGTGTATTCGTCTTC
>JAISSL010000141.1 GCA_031273145.1 Zoogloeaceae bacterium
CGTTTTATCCGGGTCGCAAATCAGTTCGGCATGGGAGAGTTGCAGGACATGCTGCGCCAGAAGCCTTGCGTCCAGCGCGTCAATCCGCGATTTTGCGGACTTTAGCCAGTCGGAAAGGGTTGGGAGATTCAAGCGAGACACGTATTCAATGCTGCTGGGACTCCAGGTCATTCTTCACTCGGCGCACAGTATCGCGCACAGAATCGCACAGTACGTCGAACAGTTCAGTGACAATGACCTCCTCCCCCCGCTCTATCCGCTTCGAGATCATGGTGAGCGGAAAAAGGACGATCGTCGTGCCAGACAAACGCAAGGCCGGGTCTCGCCCGTACTCATCTTCGACCATTACCCATTCCATTCCGAGTTCTTGCGCAAGCGCGTCGCCGAGCGTTATGCCAAGAGATTGCAGCTTCCACGTTTCCGACTTCTCGATCCACCCGTTATCCAAAATCGTCTGAAGTAGCACGAGTTTGTTTTCCATCGTTTCGTATTTATGCTGCGCTTCAGGGGTGTAGTGACCGCGAACCCAGTCTCGTTGCTCTTCGATGCGGGCAAGGTCTTCAGAGGTCGGCGCTGTGATGGTTTGTTTCGTTGGCGGAAGTTTGACTTCCCTTGCTTTGTACTCATGTTCCATTGGGGACTCCTAATGTCAAAATCAACATGGTAAGCCTGACACAGGATGTGGACAACCAAAATTTTTGCGAGCATGTGCTTCACGGCTTTTCACCCTTCTCCCGCCAGTTCCGCCAGTTGCGCCATTTGATGTTCGGTGGCGAGGGCGTTGATGATTTCATCCAAATCCCCTTCCAGAACGGCGGCGAGTTTGTAGAGGGTAAGGTTTACGCGATGGTCGGTCACGCGCCCCTGCGGAAAATTGTAGGTGCGGATGCGCTCAGAGCGATCGCCACTGCCGACCAGACTTTTGCGGGTAGCGGCTTCCTTCATCTGGCGTTCCCGCAGTTCCGCATCCCGAATCCGCGCTTGAAGCACCTTGAGCGCGGATGCCTTGTTCTGGTGCTGCGAACGACCATCCTGACATTCGGCAACCATGCCGGTCGGCAGGTGGGTAATCCGCACGGCGGAATCGGTCTTGTTGATGTGCTGCCCGCCCGCGCCGGAAGCGCGAAAGGTATCAATCCGCAAATCCGCCGGATTCAAGCGAATTTCTTCCACGTCGTCCACTTCCGGCAGGATGGCAACGGTACAGGCGGAAGTATGGATGCGCCCCTGACTTTCCGTTTCCGGCACCCGCTGCACCCGGTGCGCCCCGGATTCAAACTTGAGGCGAGCATAAACGCCCGTCCCCGCAAGGCGGCAAATAATCTCCTTATAGCCGCCCAGTTCCGATTCGTTGGCAGAAAGCAGTTCCACCTGCCAACGCCTGCGCTCGGCAAAGCGGCTGTACATCCGAAACAAATCCGCCGCAAAGAGCGCCGATTCATCGCCGCCCGTGCCGGCGCGAATCTCCAGAAAAACGCCGCGCTCGTCATCCGGGTCGCGCGGCAACAAAAGGCGGGTGAGTTCCAGTTCCAGTTCCGTCAGCCGCGCCGCGCCCGTCGCCATTTCTTCTTCCGCCAGCGGACGCATTTCCGGGTCGGCAAGCAATGTCTTCGCTTCCTCCAAATGCGCTTCAACCTGCCGATATTCGGCATACAGGCTTGCTGCCGGGTCAATTTCAGCGCGCTCGCGGGATAACCGACGAAAATCATCCATATCCCGCGCCACTTCTTCACTGGCAAGCAGGGCATCAATTTCGGAGAGCCGAAAGGCAATCTGTTCGAGTTTTTGCCGGATGCTGGATTTCATTGGGATACTTTGTCAGCGCCGATCTTGCCTTCCTTGCCCGCCATGAGCCGCGCGATATTGCTGCGGTGGCTGACGATCAGCAGGGCGGCAAGCAGGATGACCGTAACAGACGCCCCGTCGTCCTCAAACAACCAGAGCCAGAACGGGGCGGAAAGCGCGGCGCAGAGGGCGGCCAGCGAGGAATAACGGCTGATTTTGGCAACCAGAACCCAGGTGGCGATAACCGCCAGTCCCACCCAGCAGGAAAGAGCCAGCAACACCCCGCCCGCCGTGGCAACGCCTTTTCCGCCCTTGAATTTCAGAAAGACCGGGTAGAGATGGCCGATGAATACGGCAAGCGCCACCAAGCCCGTCTCGAATTCGGAAAATCCCGCCGCACGCGCGGCAAGCACGGCAACCGCGCCTTTTCCCGCATCGCCAATCAGGGTGACAAGCGCGGCCTTCCGGTTGCCGCTTCGCAGGACATTGGTTGCGCCCGGATTGCAGGAACCGTAGGTGCGCGGATCAGCCAAGCCAAACAGGCGGGAACTGAGTACCGCAAACGGCACCGAACCCAACAGATAGGCCGCCAGACAGGCAAGCGCCAGAAAATACCAGGGAAAACTCATGGCAAGGAAAGGGTAAAATAGGGCGTAGCATTCTATCGCAATCGCGCCCTGCTTTTGGAACTCATGCTTCATGGACACCATCTTTATTGACGAATTTCGGGTAGATGCCTGGGTAGGCATTTATCCGCGCGAAACCGCGCTTTCGCAAGGCATCCTGCTGAATCTGGAAATCGGCATTCCTGATGCGGCGGCAGAGAAGGACGACATCCACGCGACGGTCAACTACGAGCGCGTCATTGCCCGCCTGCGCGAGAGTCTGGCAACGCGCCGCTTCAATCTGCTGGAAGCCCTTGCCGGCTTTGTCGCCTCCCTGATTCTGGAAGAATTTCCCGCCCGCAGGGTGCGGGTCTCCGTTACCAAGCCGGGCATCGTCCGGGAAGCCAAACGGGTAAGCGTAGTTATCGAGCGGGAGAAGCCCAAAAACCCGTAACAGGAAAAAACGCTTGCCCGGATATTATGGATTCCCTATAATTCAAGGCATGGAAAAGCACATTGCCCACTACCCGCTTTCGGCGATCAAGGCCATCGTTTTGGAAAAAGGCATGGATGCGTTCACCAGAACGGCACAGCGCAACATTGACTTGATGGGTTTGACCCCGGAAGAAGCGATAGAGGTTGTCGTTAGGCTTACGCCGCACATGCTCTACAAGAGCATGACCAGCTATGCCGACCATCGGGTATGGCAAGACGTGTATCACGCGCCATGCCCCAACGGCAAAACAGCTTAGATCAAGCTCACGCTCTCCGACGGTACGCCTGTCATCCAGTTTAAGGAGAAATGAAATGAACGAATACGTCAGAAATCCCCGGTTTTGCTTCCAGTGTGATGATGGAACGATTTTGCAGTACGAAACGAAGGATGTGCACGACAACATCCACGGGGAAGCATTTACCGTCCTCGCCGTGACGGGCTGGCATTGCCCCAAATGCGGGGAAATCGAATTTGCCGATGGCGAGGGAAAGCGGTACAGTGCCGCGCTCGTAGCGTCACGTAAGGCGTATGAAAAGCGCCGCGCCGAAGAAATCAAGATCATCCGCAAGAAACTGGGCTTGACGCAAGCCGAAGCGGGAAAACTGTTTGGCGGCGGGGCAACCGCATTTTCGGAATACGAGCATTGCAAGACAGAGCCGCACAAATCTACGGTTCTGCTGCTGCGCGTG
>JAISSL010000154.1 GCA_031273145.1 Zoogloeaceae bacterium
CTCATACCCGCCAATGATGACCATGATGAGCAGGTTGGCAATCATCACGACATCAATCAGTCCCAGCACGATCAGCATGACATCGTTTTCGGTCTGGACGCCCACGCCGGTTATCAGATGATGCAATTCGGCAAGGAAATGGTAGGCATAAACGCCCAGCGCCACAATCAGGCCAAGATAAAGCGGCGTCTGGAGCCAGCGGCTCCAGAAGATGGTTTTTTCGACCGTGTTTTCCAGATTTTTAGTCCAGGTACTCATCGTGTGTCATGCTCCGGTAGGCAAGGATAAAGGGAAATGACGTCTGCGGCAGACGGCAAGGCAGCAGAGTTTAGCACAATCCTGCGCGCGCTTTTTTGGCTCGTCATTACCGCGTAGGCGGTAATTCAGTACTCTTGCGTTTCACCACTCCGTCATTCCCGCGTAGGCGGGAATCCAGTAAGAACATAGGGTTTTCGCATGAAGAGGATGATGTAACACTGTGCCAAGTCGACACAAAAATACTGGATTCCCGCCTACGCGGGAATGACGGAGTGGATTCCGCGACTTCGCGCGGAATGACGGCGCGGGGGCATGTCTTGCAGACCGCGAAGTCTTGCAGACGGCATCCGCCGCCCCTACGGACAATCCAAAGTCATTGCCATTTGCAGGAACCCCTTGCCATCTAAAATACCTTGTAGGGGATGCAACCTGCGTCCCGCCAAAAGTTTGAATTCCCGCCTACGCGAAAACAACAAGATGACTGAATCAAAAACGCCCTAAATGGCAGGGCAAGCAGGTTCCGTATTCAGTCCGGAGAGTTTGCGCCATACCTTTTCCCGGTAGGCAGAAGGCACGTTCAGGCCGCGTTTGCGTTTGGCCGCAAGCGAGAGTTCAAGCGCCAGCAAGCGGGCGCGTAGCGGGTTTCGTTTGCCTTCCTGCCCTTTTGATGAAAACCGCGCCAGTTTTTCCCGCAGATGGCCTGCTTCGCGCATCTGTTCCACTTCCGGCGGCAGGAAACCAGAATTTTTCAGGACGCGATAAATCGCCCGCGTCTCATCCGGCGCCAGCAGTTCGTCGCCAAAATCCAGCGCCCGCCCTGCCCCCGGCAAGGCATCCAGCGCCCCGTTGGCTATGGCGGCGCTGATCTTCTGTTCGGCAAGACTATCCAAAAGCTGCATCATCAAAAGGGACAAAAATCCATGAATTTTTCCAAGCTCTTCATTCTGTCATCTTTTTTTACGAAAGGGTAAGCTACCATATCTCTTTTGCATCCACTAGTCGCCGATAATGCTTGGCTGATTTATAGTCGCAAAGACACCGCATCGGAGGAAATCGCATGACCTCAGAAAAAAACACATCCGCCCTTCCCGGAGAGACGAGCACAAAAGAAGCGCCACGCGCAAGGCGGGCAACAGGCCAGGCCAAAGCCGCAACAACTGCGGCAGCAACCATCACCAAAGCCAAACGCGCGACGCAAAAAAACAGCGCCGCCCAGGCGAGCAAATCCGTACCGCCTGCGGTAAAACCCCGCGCCCGTTCAGCCGCCGCGCCACTTAAGCGCACACAGCCGCGCCGGACACGTTCCGGCGATACCGCCACCTCCTTAACCCAGGAAGGCATCCGCGATTTCGAGATAGAACAGGCCACGGAATCCGCGCACGAATTCAAGAAAGTCGCGGTCGCGGACATCCTGCAACGCATAAACAAAACGGAAGGCATCCACTCGGTCGTCAGTACGCTGGAAACGCTCCTGGCTGGCGCGTCGCCCGACGATGCCGCGCTGTTGCGCGAGGCGCTACTGAAACCGGAATACGGAATGCCCTCCAAACTGCGGGTTCGCGCCGATGACGAGCTTTCCGCAAACTGGCGGCATGGCGGCTATCCCTACAAAAACCTGATGTCGCGCAAAAACTACGAAAAGCAGAAATACCAGTTGCAGGTCGAGCTTTTGAAGTTGCAGGCATGGGTCAAGGAAACCGGACAGCGGGTCGTCATCCTGTTTGAAGGCCGCGACGCAGCCGGCAAGGGCGGCACCATCAAACGCTTCATGGAACATCTGAACCCACGCGGCGCAAGGGTGGTCGCGTTGGAAAAGCCTTCCGAAGTGGAACGCGGGCAGTGGTATTTTCAGCGTTATGTCCAGCATCTGCCGACAACCGGGGAAATCGCGCTCTTCGACCGTTCCTGGTACAACCGGGCAGGCGTCGAGCGGGTCATGGGCTTTTGCTCGTCCGACGAATACATCGAATTCATGCGGCAATGCCCGGAATTCGAGCGAAACCTGACCCGAAGCGGCATCCATCTCATCAAGTTCTGGTTTTCCGTCTCCCGCGCCGAACAGCATCGCCGCTTCAAGGAACGCAAGAACCATCCCCTGAAACAGTGGAAACTCTCGCCCGTTGACATGGCGTCCCTGGACAAATGGGACGACTACACCAAGGCCAAGGAAGCGATGTTCTTCCACACCGATACGCCGGACGCGCCCTGGACGGTCGTAAAGTCGGACTGCAAGAAACGGGCGCGTCTGAATGCCATGCGCTACATCCTGCACAAACTGCCTTATGCCAAAAAAGACCTGGAACATATCGGATATGCCGATCCGCTCATTGTCGGACGCGCCAATATCGTCTATGAACAGGGCGAACAGGAAGGTGGCGAGCCGCCGCTCATTGCGTAATCCGCAAAAATTCGTGACGCTTTCCACCCTTTCTTCCGCGCCAGAGGGCGCTACCCTGCCGTCCGCCATCCTGCTGATGGGGCCAACCGCCAGCGGCAAGACCGCTCTGGCGCTCACCCTGGCGCGGCTTTTTCCGCTGGAGATCGTCAGCGTGGATTCCGCTCTGGTGTTCCGCGACATGAATATCGGAACGGCCAAGCCGGATGCCGCAACTCTGGCTGAATTTCCGCATCATCTAATCAACCTCATCACCCCGGAAGAAAGCTATTCCGCCGCGCGTTTTCGGCTTGATGCGCTAACCGCGATGGCGGAAATTACGGCGCAAGGACGTATTCCCCTGCTGGTCGGCGGAACCATGCTCTATTGCAAAGCCTTGCTTTCCGGTCTTGCCGATTTACCCGAAGCCGATCCCGCCCTTCGCGCCGCTTTAGACCAGGAAGCGTTGGAAAAAGGCTGGCCAGCCTTGCACCATGAATTGATGACGCTTGATCCTGCTACGGCGCTGCGTCTTTCCCCTACGGATAGTCAGCGCATCCAGCGCGCGCTGGAAATCTGCCGGATTGCC
>JAISSL010000181.1 GCA_031273145.1 Zoogloeaceae bacterium
GGTGTCATTGACCGCAACCATCCCCGATTCCACCTGCCCCTGAAAACCGCGAAAGGTATGATCCGGGCGGCAAACCCGCTGTACCGGCATGTAAAAGCCCGGTTCCTCTGCCGCGCCGCCAATCTCTACCGTTTCCAGATGAGAGAGCAGGATAGAGCCTTCATACCAGGGCATATGGGCACTCTGCCGGGTTACGTTGTCGCCTTCGGTTGCGGATACCGGAATCGTGACCGTATGCGCCAGCTTCAGTTCATCCGCGAGTTGCCGGATTTCTTCCGCAATTTGGGCAAACCGTGCCTGACTGTAATTGGCCAAATCCATTTTATTGACCGCAAAGGCGAAATGGCGAATGCCCATGAGCGCGCAAATCCGGGCGTGTCGCCGGGTCTGTACCAGCACGCCGCGCGTTGCGTCCACCAGAATGACCGCCAGATCGGCAAAGGACGCGCCAACCGCCATGTTGCGGGTATATTCCTCATGTCCCGGCGTATCGGCCACGATGAAGCTGCGCTTTTCGGTAGAAAAATAGCGATAGGCAACGTCAATGGTAATGCCCTGTTCCCGTTCGGCCATCAGGCCGTCCAGCAGCAGGGAATAATCAATCGCCCCGCCCCGTGAACCCACCTGGCTTTCCAGCAGCAGCGCCTGTTCCTGATCGGCGTACAGGAGTTTGGAATCGTAGAGGATATGCCCGATCAGCGTGGATTTGCCGTCATCCACGCTGCCGCAGGTAATGAATTTCAGGATTCCGCAATCCGCGCCGGACATCAAAAATATCCTTCCCGTTTGCGGCGTTCCATGCTGCCTGCCGCCTCGTTGTCAATGACCCTGCTGGTGCGCTCGCTGGTGACGGCAGCCAGGGTCTCGTGAATGACTTTATCCAGCGTATCGGCCTTCGATTCCACGCCGCCGCTCAAAGGGTAACAGCCCAGGGTGCGAAAGCGCACCATCCTGATTTCCGGCGTTTCTCCCGGCAGCAGGCGCATCCGCTCGTCATCTACCATGATGAGGTTGCCATCCCGACACACGACCGGGCGTTCCGCCGCGAAATAGAGCGGCACGATGGGGATGTTTTCCCGGGCGATATACTGCCAGACATCCTTTTCCGTCCAGTTGGAGATGGGGAATACCCGGATGCTTTCGCCCCTGTTGATTTTGGCGTTATAGAGTTTCCACAGTTCCGGGCGCTGGTTTTTCGGATCCCAGGCATGGCGCTCGTTGCGGAAGGAGAAAATCCGTTCCTTGGCGCGGGATTTTTCCTCATCCCGTCGCCCGCCGCCAAAGGCTGCCGTAAAGCCGCGCTGGGTCAGCGCATCCTTCAACGCCTGGGTTTTCATGAGGTCGGTATAGGCCGCGCCGTGCTCGAAGGGATTGATGCCCTGATTGATGGCCGCCTCATTGCGATGCACCAGCATGTGAATGCCCAATTCCCGCGCCCGCCGATCCCGAAAGGCAATCATCTCCCTGAACTTCCAGCCCGTATCAATGTGCAGAAAAGGGAAGGGCGGCTTTTCGGGATAAAACGCTTTCATGGCAAGATGCAGCATCACGGAAGAATCCTTGCCGATGGAATAGAGCATCACCGGGCGCTCGCATTCGGCGGCGACTTCCCGAAAAATATAGATGGCCTCGGCTTCCAGGTTGTCCAGATGGGGGAGCGCCATGATTACACGCCTTCGGCAAGGTCAAGGGTCAGCTCATAGCTGGCGTGTCTATTGACCGTTTTCCCCCAGCACAACAAGGCGTCGTACAGGTCTTGCAGGATTTCCTCGCGCGAAGGCTTCAATTCTGGCGGCAATTTTCTTCTTAGACCGAGCGGATTTATTTCCTCGCCCATCAGGCCAAGCGAGATGAGCCGACGAACCACAAGAAGCGGCGCGCCGTTGCCGCCCTTGACGGACACGTTCCTGATTTCAGCCCAAAGCCGGTGTCTATGCCACTCAAATAGCCAGCCGGTCAAGCCGGTTGGCGCATGGTCTTCATCCCGCTGTTCCGCCACCCAGATCAGGGAAATGTCTCGGGCATGATCTACGGTGCATTCGGCGGGCGTGATGTACTGGGAGCAACCGACCTGCTGCCTGATGTCCGACATCCCGTACTGTTCCCATCTTTCCCTGGGAGCGCCGTCGCCGTAGCAGGCAATTTTTTCGTTCTCGAAAGCCATGTCATTCTCCTTAGCTTAAAAACTGAATGTGACAAGTGTGTTGGGGACTTGACGGTGTGCGCCTCGTAGCCCATATACAACCAATGCTTCCTTGAGTACAGAAAGCACGGTCTGCCTTGGCACGTCGAGCGTTGCAGGTATATGTTTTTCCAGCAAACTCCATTTTCTATGAAATGGAGCGTCGGAAAATGCGTCTGAGCTGCCAGCATAGTCTAGCAAGAACCTTATGCGCTGCCCCTGCCAATCCAAGATGAAAATGCTTTTCGTTGTTGGCTTCGAGCGATTACTTCGACCGACTTGCTTAATCATTTTTGCCTCTATCAGCCATAGATCGCGTTCGCGGTCTATAGTCCAAGCGTGCCGAAACCATTTAGGTGGTCTTCCTTCGCCCCACCAATTCGGGCTAAGTTCATCCAGGTCAAAACGCTGGATGTCTTCTTCTGAAACAAATTCATTCACGAAAGCCATGTCCTTGCTCTCAATATTTGTTTGAATCGCGGCGATCAACCGTAAGGGTCTGGGCGGTTCCGTCCGGCCGCGTAAGCGTCCAGAAGAGCAGGGTATCCTCCTGCCGCGCGGTCATTCTGCCGCCCAGTCCTCCCATGTCTTCGCCCAGAAACAGGGCAATCGCCTCTTCGGAACATTCCTTCACGCAGGAAGCGCATCCCCAGCAGCGTTCCGGCTGCGGGATACATGCCTTTTCGTCGTCCAGCCGAATCAGCCCGCCGGGACAAATCCCGACGCAACTGCCGCAGCCGACGCATTTTTCCCGGTCGATTTCAATGCTCATAAACTTCCCCTTCCCGCACCAGCGGTCGGGTAATGATGCGGATTTCGCCGTTTTCCAGCCGGGAATTGACGTATAACGCCCATTCTGCGCTTTTTTCCGGGTAATCGGTATGCTCGGCAAAACTATGCCAGCGGGTTTCTTTCCGCGCCGCCAGATGGGCAATCACCGAGCGGCACAGGGTAAGCCGTTCCGAAAGTTCCAGAATATAGACCAGTTCTTGCATATCGGTTGCGGAAAGTTGTTCGGATTGTTGCACAAGTTCCCGGATTTTTTCATCGGCAATCACAAGCGATTCATCCGAATAACGATAAAAGGCGCGAATTCCGCCCGCGTATTCGTCCATTGCCGCCTGCATGGCTTCTTCCAGAGCATCTACCGTCAAGGTAGGCTGCGCGATAAAATGGCTTTCCAGTTTGCGTTTTACGACTTCGATGGCATCGGCATCAGGCGCGGCTATTTCGTCGTTCATATATTTGACCGCCGCCCTGGCCGCGATTTCCCCTTCGACCAGAGCGCCGGTTACGTACTTCTGCGGGCAGCCCCCGGCTACGTCCCCCGCCGCAAAAAGTCCCCCAAGCGTGGTCTCCCGGTTTGTATCCACCCAATAGCCGCTGGCGGTATGCCCCCCCACGATATACGGCTCGGTGCCTTCAATCTCCACATTCTGTACGCTTGGCATCCGGCGACTTTCCAGCCAGCGCAAGGTCTGACCGGGCGCCATGTTGAGATAGGCTTTCAGCAAATCCTCATCCTGTTCCTTGCTAATCCCGATTGTCTGCAAATAGCAGGGGCCGCGCCCCGCCTGGGTTTCCATCACGGTTCCGTGCACCCGTTCCGAAGTGGTAAGGCCGTAGCGCTCTTCATAAACTTCGCCCAAAGCGTTTATCTGTCTTGCGCCGACTCCTTGCGCCAAGGTTCCGGTCGGCGCGATGGTATCCTTGCAGCGCAGGGCGATAAAGCGCATTTCCAGCGTGGTCATTTCCGCCCCGGCGCGAATGCCCATTGCCAGCCCCGCCCCGGTATTGAAAGGCGGATACCAGAGCTTGTGCCGGGAAAATCCCAAATGATTGGGTTGATAAAGCCCCGCCGCGCCGCCCGTGGCGCACAGCACCGCCTTCGCCGAAATGACGTACAGCACCGGCCGGTCGACCCGGATGGCGTAAGCGCCCAGAATCCGGTTGTCCTTGACGATGTAGTCGAACACATTGACCCGGTTCAGGATGCTGATATGCCCCTTGGCTTTGGCGGCTTCGGCCAGAATCGGCTTGATGTTCTCGCCATTGATCTTGACGTTGCGCCAGCCGCGCGTGACGTAGCGTCCCTGTTCATCCTTCAGGATAGTGAGACCAAGCGCCTCCAGACTGGCGACGACGCGATTCAACCCTTCCGCCATGCTCAAAAGCAGATCGCCCCGCACAATCCCTTCGGCATCGGCGCGGGCGTAATCCACATAATCCTGCGGCGTCTTTCCCGGCGCGATGTAGGCATTGAGCGCATTGACCCCGGCAGCCAGACAGCCGCTGCGCTTGACGTTGGCCTTTTCGGCAATCAGGACGCGGGCGTTGGAATGTTCCCGAAAAGCCCGCGCCGCCCAACAGCCCGCCGTGCCGCCGCCGATAATCAGAAAATCCGTATTCAGATAGCGCAACTGCAAATCCATCGGCCTGCCTTAGATGAAAAATGCAGTTTCGCCCTGAATGGAGCGGTTTTCCACCTTGAGAACGTCCCGCTCGTTGCACAGGTAGAGCCGGTAAATCAGCACGCTGACTTCTTCTCCCACGGCGAAGGCATCGCCATCCAGCGGCTGATAGGCGGTCAGCCTTTGACCGGCCAGATTTACCCGCAATTCCAGCGTACTCCCCCGGAAGAAAATCTCATCTATCACCCCGCGTTGGGAAGCGTGGGGATAAATCTCCTTCTGCGGCTTCGTCACCCGGACGAATTCCGGGCGGAGAACCGCCCGGTCAAAGCCGGAAACCGCCTCGAACCCGTGCAGGTCGCCGTAACCGGACAGAGTGATGGATTCTCCGATAAACCCGGCCGCAAAGGGCGTTTGGGGATTCCGGTAGATGTCGACCGGGATGCCGATCTGCTCGACCCGCCCCTTGTTGGTGATGACGATTTCGTCCGCCACTTCCACCGCTTCTTCCTGATCGTGGGTGACGAAGATGCTGGTGATGCCCACCTTGTTGATGGTCTCCCGCAGCCAGGTTCGCAGTTCCTTGCGAACCTTGGCGTCAATGGCGGCAAAGGGTTCATCCAGCAGAAGCAGATGGGGATTCGGCGCCAGGGCGCGGGCGAACGCTACCCGCTGTTTCTGTCCGCCCGAAAGCTGGTGGGGACGCCGCTTTTCCAGCCCTTCCAGCCCGATCAGGCGAATCAGCTCGCTGACGCGGTTCTGGATAAACGCCTTGTCCTTTTTCTGCACGGTCAGGCCAAACGCGATGTTGTCGAACACCGTCATGTAGCGAAAGAGGGCATAATTCTGAAAGACGAAGCCGATGCCCCTTTGGGCGGCGGGCAGGTCGTTTACCCGTTGTCCATCAATGAAAATATCGCCGGAATCGGGCGTTTCCAGACCGGCAATCAGGCGCAGAATCGTGGTCTTTCCGCTGCCGGAAGGCCCCAGCAGGCCAATCAGCTTGCCTTTTTCAATGCCGAAACCAACGTTATCGGATGCCTGAAAGTTGCCGAACCGCTTGTTCAGGTTTTTCAGTTCTACGTACATGGTCAGCTTTCCTCCTGTTTGAGTTTGTATTCCACGATGTTACGCAAAATCAGGATGACGATTGCGATGATGACCAGAATGGAGGCCACGGAAAAGGCCGCCGTCAGCCGGAATTCGTTGAACAGGATTTCCACATGCAGCGGCAGGGTATTGGTCTTGCCGCGCAGATGCCCGGATACGACCGATACCGCGCCGAATTCTCCCAGCGCGCGGGCGGTACAGAGAATGACGCCATACATCAACCCCCATTTGATATGCGGAAAAGTCACCTTGCGGAAAATATGGAACCATCTTGCGCCCATCAGGGCGGCGGCTTCTTCTTCCTCGTTGCCCTGCGCCTGCATCAGCGGAATCAGCTCGCGGGAAACGAAAGGGAAGGTGACGAAGATGGTCGCCAGCACAATGCCCGGCACGGCAAACACGATTTTGATGTCCCAGGCATCCAGAAACGGATACGCCCAGCCAATCCGCCCGAATACCATGATGAACACCAGACCGGCAATGATGGGCGAAATGGAAAAGGGGATGTCAATCAGGGTCGTCAATACCTGCTTGCCCCGGAACCGGAATTTGGTAATCGTCCAGGCCGCGAACAGGCCGAATCCCGTATTGACTATCAGGGTGATGGCCGTTGCCAGAAGCGTCAGGTTCAACGCCTTGATCGCGTAATCATTCGTAATGGCGTCCATGAAAGGTTCCCACCCCTGGCGCAGGGCATAGACCAGAATCGTGACCAGCGGCAGGATGAGCATCAGCGCGATAAAGGCAACGCCAATGGCAATCAGGGTTCGCTCTACGGTTTTTGCCTGCATTATGTCGCCCCTCCTGCGATTCTGAGGACTTTGGCCTGCAAGATGTTGATGCCGAAGAGCACAACAAAGGCAAAGACGATCATCACGAGCGCAATGGAAGTCGCGGCCAGATAATCGAAGTTTTCCAGTTTGAGCATGATGATGAGGGGCGTGATTTGGGTTTGATAGGGAATGTTCCCCGCAATAAATACCACGCTGCCGTATTCTCCGATGGAACGGGCAAAGGCAAGGCCGAAGCCGGCCAGCGTGGCGGGCAGAATCTCCGGGAAAATAATCCGGCAGAAGATGCGTATCCGGCTTGCCCCCAGCATGGCGGCGGCTTCTTCATACTGGCCATCCAGCTTTTCCAGCACCGGCTGGATGGAGCGCACCACGAAGGGAATGCCGATAAAAATCATGGCAAGGGTAATGCCGATTTGGGTATAGGAAATCTTGATGTCAATTTTATCGAACAGGGAGCCGATCCAGCCATGCGTACCATAGAGCGTGGTGAGCGCAATGCCCGCCACGGCGGTGGGGAGCGCAAAAGGCAGTTCAATCAGGCCATCCATGATCCGCCTGCCGGGGAACCTGTAGCGGGTCAATATCCACGCCAGCAGAACCCCGAATACCACATTGACGGTGGTCGCAATGAGCGCGCAGGTAAAGCTGACCCGGTAGGTTGCCACGGTCTGCGAATCGGTTATCACCCGCCAGAAATCGGCGAGGGAATAATTTTTCAGGATGAGCAGGACGGAAGCCAGGGGAATGAGCACGATCAGGCTCAACAGGGTAAGCGTTACGCCCATCGAAAGCCCGAAGCCCGGTATGACGCTGTTTTTGCGCCGCCAGGGCTTTGGCAGGGTCAGGGTTGCGAACGCGCTCATTCCCTTTTCCGTCCTTATTTTTTGTAAATCTGGTCGAAGATGGCGCCTTCCGCAAAGAATTTTGCGGTAGCCGCGTCCCAGCCGCCGAAATCGGCCTCAATGTTGACCAGTTGGACATTCAGGTTGAAGGTGCTCTTGAACTCCTTCAGAATCTCCGGGTTGGAGGGACGGTAGAAGTTCTTGCCCTGCAAGCGTTGCGCCTCGTCGGAATAGAGGTATTGCAGATAGGCTTTGGCGACTTCTTCCGTCTTGTGTTTCCGGGCATAGGTATCCACCACGGCGACGGAAGGCTGCGCCAGAATGCTTAAAGAAGGCACGATGATTTCAAAAGCGCCCGGATGCTCTTTCTGCACCAGAAACGCCTCGTTTTCCCAGGCCAGCAGCACGTCGCCCTTCCGGTTTTCCACAAAGGTGATGGTAGAGCCGCGCGCGCCGGAATCCAGCACGGTCACGTTCCTGTATATCGCCTTGACGAATTCCTTGTTCTTGGCTTCGTCCCCGTTCGTCCGCTTGTTGGAAAAAGCCCAGGCCGCGAGAAAGTTCCACTGCGCGCCGCCGGAGCTTTTGGGATCGGGGGTGATGACCTCGACGCCGGGTTTGGCGATGTCGTCCCAATCCTTGATGTTCTTGGGATTACCCTTGCGAACCAGAAAGACGATGGTGGAAGTGTAGGGCGAACTGTTCTTGTCGAGCTTCTTGACCCAGCCGGGATCAATCAACCCAGCCTTGCGAAGTTTGTCTACGTCGCCTTCCAGCGCCAGAGTGACCACGTCGGCTTCGTTGCCTTCCTGCACGCTACGGGACTGCTTGCCGCTGCCGCCGTGCGACTGGTGGATTTCGACCTCCTGTCCCTTGGTCTTTTTCCAGTAGGCGCGGAACAGCTTGTTGTACTGCTCGTAGAGTTCGCGGGTCGGGTCGTAGGAGACGTTGGTGAGGGAAATGGATTTGCTGTCCGCAAGCGCGTCAATGGGCGCTATCAGCAGCACGAGAGCGGCAATCAGGCTGAAGAAACTAGCCGCCAAAGCCAGGGCTTTGCCTGTGAAGAGTGTTTTGATGTTCATGGTAAAACTCCTTGTTTCGTTGAAAAATTGGGTGAAAAAGTTGTTCCCGCCAGAGGCGGGAAGGTCGGGCAAGGGTGCGGGCAACATCGAAACCACGATGTCGCTTCGGCTTTTTCCTGCTGCAAGCAGCTTTTCTTGTGGGTTTTCATGATTTTCCTTCAACATTTTATGTTAAGCATACGGGCTTGGCAGGCATTATTAACCATGTTTAACATATATGTCAACTATGAATTTCATTTTTTTAAGAAAGTGGACAAACGCGCTCAAAAACAGGCAAGCGCGCGCCGGACAGGGTTTGCAGACAGGTTTTACGGATGGGCAAGGTCAATATTTTGTTGCGCCTCCCCACTCCGTCATTCCGCGTAGGCGGGAATCCAGACTTTTGGCGGGACGCAGGTTGCGTCCCCTACGAGGTGTTTTAGATGGCAAGGGGTTCCTGCAAATGGCAATGACTTTGGATTGCCCTGTAGGGGCGGCAACCTGCCGCCCGTGTCCTGCCTTTGCGTCTCCCACTCCGTCATTCCCGCGAAGTCGCGGAATCCAGCAAGAATAGTGACATAGGATTTTCGCATGAAGGGGCTGGCAATGTTGGAGTTCGCAGGTTCACCCCACCCTATGCCCTAATGCCGATGCGTTACAATTTTATCATTGACGCTTGGGCATTATGTCTTTATAAATGCAACTATTCGCATAACGAGGCTGGACTGGACAAGCATCCAGCATTTTTTCAAGAGGCAGATAATCATGCTGATATTCAAGAAAACGCTTTGCAATCAAGTTGTTCCCTCGCAAACTCATTCAAGTGGCATAATCTCCGCATTGCTGTGTATATTGGTTGTAGGCATGGCGGTATTTTCGCCCGTTCACGCTGCTGACCCTCACCCTCACACTTACGATGCCATGAACGCCGATATTGCGGGCGTGAAACTGGGCATGACCTACCAGCAGGCGAAGGAGGCATTGGTAAACCATTTTGGTATCAGTGATAAGCGCATGGTGAGGGAAGAGTGCTTTGGCGAGAGCCGAGAAGCAGGATCGAGCAAGAAAGCAATTTATGAAGACGCTTATACCGCTTGCAGAGTAGGAGCGCAGGGGGTTGACTTTGGCTGCGTGCCTGATAAGGTGCTTTCAAAATTTTCGCCGTATTCTCAATGCTACATTAGCAAGTCAAAGGAAATTCGTGGAGACGATTTTCGATCAGAACTCAGTATGCCAAATGATAAACTATACGATATTGGTTTTGGTCATAATCTCCGTTCTGTCAACAAGAGTATGACGCTCGAATGGACATCTGAATATGATAATGCTAGTAAAACGGAGGCTGTTCGTTATCTTGAGTATAATAACTACATGGCTCGTTGGTTTAAGGGGGAGCCTGGGGTACAAGGTATAAAAGTGAGCGTTAGATTTTCGCTGGTAAGCCAGACAGTGTATTACATTGAATATGACAATGAGAGTGGAACAACTGTCAAAGATCTTGACCCGGGAGTGATTGTGGCTAAATATGGCGTCCCAACAACCACCGAGGGGTACACATGGTGTGCCAAGTTCCACAGACAGAAATCGGGTAAAATCCTCTGCCCAGATTGGTGTGAGGAGCCACACCACAGAAAGCTATTGAGTAATGCCTCCTGCCCAGGAGCATCTGATCAAGCCAAATTAGGGTTTAGCCCTAACAAAAGGTTGTCTTTGGGTTTCCGCACATCACATGAGGGTAGGTTATGGGAAAATATGAGCAAAACTTTGAGGGAAAATTTGAAGTGATCCGCCCTCCAATGCGCTTTTACCCGATAAAAAACCCGCTTCGGCGGGTTTTTTATCGGGTAAATCTTCCCGCGTGGCTTGGGTTTGCAAGGGCAGTGTCAATACCATTTTGCGCTCAAAAAATGACGAAAACAGTAACCACCCGTCATTCCCGCGTAGGCGGGAATCCAGTATTTTCATACCAAAATAGCACTGTGGTATGCAATTTCATTCCATTCATGCGAAAACACTATCTCTATAGAATTTCTGGATTCCCGCCTACGCGGGAATGACGGAGTGAGAGACGCAAAAGCCCTGAATTCCCGCCTGCGAACCTCAAGGTTACAAACTGGATTCCGCGACTTCGCGCGGAATGGCAGGGATAACATGACACGGGCGGCAGGTTGCCGCCCCTACAGGGCAATCCAAAGTCATTGCCATTTGCAGGAACCCCTTGCCATCTGAAATGCCTCGTAGGGGACGCAACCTGCGTCCCGCAACAGGTCTGGATTCCGCGACTTCGCGGAAATGACGAGTTGGGTACTGTTTTATCATTTTCTGATTGCCATAAG
>JAISSL010000201.1 GCA_031273145.1 Zoogloeaceae bacterium
TCTGCATCTCCCTTCTCCGCTGCCTTTTTGGTCTCCTCAAACTTGGCGATGTCCTCAGCATCCTGAGATTCATTCAAAGCGTCCTCAACGTCCTGAGATTCATTTACATTGGGGGTTGCAACACTCTGAGGCTCGTCCGAACATCCCGCCAGCATCCCCGCCAGAACAAGACAAACGGCACACAACCCTATCCATCCGCGTATCGTCTGAAGCATTCCATCTCTCCCGATAGTCACGAAATGGTGGACATTTTACCGGCATCCCTTTGATGCCGGTAGCTATTGTGAAGAAATTTTCAGGGCTTCGCACGCTCATCCCAACCTAGGGCGCTGTCATACGTCAGTCATACTCAATATATTCAAAATGACTGTCATTATTCACATCCAGCCCCAGTTTTTTGAGCATCTGCTGGGCATCCTTGTTCCCCTGCTTCGCCAGCTTTCTGAGCGACTTCTTGGGTTCTATGTCAGGTTCCGCATCGCACTCGCAATCCAGTGGCTTTGCCGCCTCGCCCCACAACCTCACAGCCTCGGCCTCGTTTTTGGCAACCCCCTGACCATTCGCATACATTTCGCCAAGACGGTACTGCGCGTCCCTATGCCCCTGTTCTGCCGCCTTGCGTTGCCACTTCACGGCCTCGGCATAATTCCGTTCCACGCCCTGGCCTTTGGCGTACATAGAGCCAAGGTTATTTTGTCCATCCGCATCCCCCTGCTCCGCCGCCTTACGATACCACTTCACGGCTTCAGCACCATTTCGGGCTACACCGTTACCATTGGCGTACCTGTTGCCAAGGTCATTTTGGCTACGCACATCCCCTTGCTCCGCTGCCTTGCGAAGCCACTTCATTCCCTCGGCATTATTCCGGGCTACGCCTAAGCCACCCTCATACAGAAAGGCAAGGAGTGTTTGTGCCTCCACGTATCCCTGTTCTGCCGCCTTGCGTATCCACTTAGCCCCTTGGGCATCATTCATAGCGACACCACGACCAAAGCGGTACATCTGGCCAAGGTTATATTGGGCTTTTGCATTCCCCTGTTCTGCCGTGCGTTGGAATCCTTCTGCCGCCTTGCGATACCACTTTGTAGACTCGGCGCTATTTTGTGTCACACCAATACCCGTGCTGTACAGCTGACCAAGTTTTTCTTGTGCCTCCGCGTCCCCCTGTTCTGCCGCGCGTCGGAAGCCTTCTGCCGCCTTGCGCCACCATTTTGTGGCCTCGGCGCCATTTTGTGTTATGCCACGCCCCGCGCTGTACAAATCACCAAGTGCGTATTGCGCTTTCGCGTTTCCCTGTTCTGCCGCGCGTTGGATGACCTCAAGCGCCTTTGCATCCTTTTTTTCCGCCGCATTTTTCAATGCTTCAAAATCCTGCGCCTGCCCCGCCAGGGCAAAGCAGGCCACAACCAGCACGAACCATCCACGTAGAAACCGAAACATTTTGATGCCTCCCAACGATTGTAAAAAGTAAGCATTCTACCGGCATCCAAGGATGCCGGTAGAATGTATCTGCCTAAAAATGCAGCGCTCGTTTGTCGCAGGCCAGCGCCGCTTCGTGCAGGACTTCCGAGAGGGTCGGGTGGGCATGGCAAATCCGCGCCAGGTCTTCCGACGCGCCCGCAAATTCCAGCGCCACCGTCGCTTCCGCAATCAGGTCGGACGCGCCCGCGCCGATGATGTGTACGCCCAGAATGCGATCCGTCTTCGCATCCGCCAACATCTTGACAAACCCTTCCGGCGCGTCCATGCCGAGCGCGCGACCATTGGCGAGAAAGGGAATCTTGCCCACCTTGTAGGCCACGCCCGCCGCCTTCAATTCCTGTTCGGTCTTGCCGACCCAGGTAATTTCCGGCGTGGTGTAGATGACGCCGGGAATGGCATCGAGATTGGTATGCCCCGCCTGTCCGGCAATCAGTTCCGCCACCTGCACGCCCTCTTCCATCGCCTTGTGCGCCAGCATCGGGCCGCGCACGACATCGCCAATCGCCCATACGCCGGGAAGATTGGTCTTGCAATGCGCGTCGACTTCAATCTGGCCACGCTCGTTCTGCTTCAAGCCTACCGCTTCGGCGTTCAACCCTTCGGTGTTGGGAATGCGGCCAATGGAGACAATCAGGCGGTCGGCTTCAAGCTGCGCCGCCTTGCCATCCTTGCCGGTATAGGCCACGGCAACGCCCTTTTTGCTCGCCTTCACCTCGCCAATCTTGACCCCGGTGTGAATGGTCAATCCCTGCTTTACAAAGATTTTTTGCGCTTCTTTGGCAATGTCGACATCGGCAAAGGAGAGAAAATCGGGCAGGGCTTCAAGGATAGTGACTTCCGAACCCAGACGCCGCCAGACGGAACCCATTTCAAGCCCGATAACGCCCGCGCCGATGATGATGAGTTTTTTCGGCACGGTATCGAAATCAAGCGCGCCGATATTGTCGCAGACAATCTTGTTATCAACCGGCAGGTTGGGCAAATGACGCGCCCTGGAGCCGGTAGCGACGATGACGTGCTTTGCTTCCACTTCTTCCTTGCCGACCTTCACTTTCCAGCCATTCGCGCCCTGCCCCGCAAACACGCCATGACCGGGGATAAAAGTGACCTTGTTCTTTCTGAACAGTCCCTTGATGCCGCCGGTCAGTTGCTCGACGATGCTGTTCTTGCGGGCAAGCATCTTCGCGACTTGGATTTTCGGGGCGCTGATTTCAATCCCCTGTCCGGCAAAGGCGTGCGCGGCTTCTTCAAACAGATGGGAAGTGTGCAGCAGCGCCTTGGAAGGAATGCAGCCGACATTGAGGCAGGTGCCGCCCAGGCGCGGCTCGCCCTTGGGGTCGGCGTAGGGGTTGGATTCGCAACAGGCAACCGCAAAGCCTAATTGCGCGGCGCGAATGGCGGCAACATAGCCGCCCGGGCCGCCGCCAATGACGAGAATGTCGAAAGTCTTGCTCATGAGAATTTTCTCCATGTTCCATAAAAGGGCTTGCGTGCCGCGTTCAAACGCCCAGCACCAGTCGCGCCGGGTCTTCCAGCGCCTCTTTTATCGCAACCAGCCCCAGCACCGCTTCCCGACCATCAATGATGCGATGGTCGTAAGAAAGCGCCAGATAATTCATCGGGCGAATCACAATCTGGCCGTTTTCAACAACCGGCCTGTCCTTGGTCGCGTGAATGCCGAGGATTGCCGATTGGGGCGGATTGATGATTGGCGTAGATAGCATGGAACCAAACACGCCGCCATTGGAAATGGAAAAAGTGCCGCCGGTCAGTTCCTCGATGGAGAGTTTGCCTTCCCTCGCCTTCTCGCCGAATTCCGCGACCTTCCGCTCAATGTCGGCAAGGGTCAGGTTCGAGACATCGCGCAGAATGGGCACCACCAGCCCGCGCGGGCTGCCCACCGCAATGCCGATGTCCATATACCCGTGATACACGATGTCGTTGCCATCTACCGACGCATTCAGAATCGGAAAACGTTCCAGCGCGGCGCAAACCGCCTTCACAAAAAAACCCATGACGCCCAGGCGCACGCCGTGCGCCTTCTCGAACTTCTCGCCGTATTGCTTCCTTAACGCCAAGACCGGACCCATGTTCACTTCATTGAACGTGGTGAGAATGGCATTCTCGTTCTTCGACTGAATCAGGCGCTCGGCAATCCGGGCGCGCAGGCGGCTCATCGGCACGCGCTGTTCAATCCGGTCGCCCAGATTGATACCGCCAGACGCTGATTCCGCAACGCGGCTTTGAGTAGCCTCCGCCCTCAGCGCGTCTTCCTTGGTAATCCGGCCTCCTCGCCCGGTTCCCGCCACATTCGCCGCCGCAATGCCCTTTTCTTCCAGAATCTTCTGCGCGGCTGGCGAAGCTGCCGCCATCTGTATTGTTCCCGAAGCATGCGCTGGCGTAGGCGTCGCAACTGCCGCAACCACCGGGGCGGGCGCTTCCGCCTTCTTTTCCGCAGCTTTTCCCTTGGCAGACGTATCAAACCGCGCAATCACCTCATCGGACACCACCGTCTCGCCTTCCCCTTTCAGGATTTCGATCAGGGAACCCGCTTCGTTGGCGCGAACTTCCAGCACCACCTTGTCCGTCTCGATTTCAACGATGATTTCATCGCGGGCAACCGCCTCGCCAATCTGTTTTTTCCAACTCCCCAGCGTCCCCTCCGAAACCGATTCGGAGAGTTGCGGGCACTTGATTTCGACTTTCATGGTTCAACTCCAGTTAGTAATCAATCTTGCCCAGCGCGGATTCAATCAGCGCCTTCAATTGGGCATTGTGTTTGGCCAGATAGCCTACCGCCGGCGAAGCGGCCGCAGGACGGGAAACCAGCAGCAATTCCTGCTTTGCGCCTACCGAACGCGCCAGATGTTGCCGCGACGAGAACCAGTACCACGCTCCCTGATTGCGCGGCTCTTCCTGACACCAGACGATTTCCTTCGCGTTCGGGTATTTTGCCAGTTCCGCCGCAAACGAAGTATCCGGGAAGGGATAGAGCTGCTCAATCCGCACGATGGCGATATTCTTGATCTCCCGTTCCCGCCGCGCCGCGAGCAGGTCGTAATACACCTTGCCGGAACAAAGCAGAACCCGCGTCACCTTTTTGGCATCCAGTTGATCCACTTCGCCAATGACGCGATGGAAGGTATCGCGCGCCAGCAAATCCATGCTGGAAATTGCGTCCTTATGACGCAGCAGGGATTTGGGCGTAAAGACAATCAGGGGCTTTCTCTGCTTCCTCAGCATCTGGCGGCGCAAAAGATGGAAAATCTGCGCCGGCGTGGTCGGCACGCAGACTTCCATGTTCATCGTCGCGCAAAGCTGCATGTAGCGTTCCAACCGCGCCGACGAGTGTTCCGGCCCCTGCCCTTCATAGCCATGCGGCAAAAGCAGGGTGAGACCGCAACCGCGCCCCCACTTGGCTTCCCCGGACGCAATGAACTGGTCAATGACGACCTGCGCGCCATTGGCAAAATCGCCAAACTGCGCTTCCCAAATCACCAGATCGTTCGGCTCGGTCGTGGCATAGCCATACTCGAACGCCAACACGCCCTCTTCGGACAGCACCGAATCGAAACAGTGAAAACGTCCCTGCTTTTCCTGAAGGTGTTCCAACGGGTAGTAGGTTCCCTCCGACCACGTTACGCGGTTCTGGTCATGGAAGGCCGCATGGCGATGAAAGAAAGTGCCGCGCCCCACGTCCTCGCCGGAAATCCTGACCCCATACCCTTCGGAAAGCAGCGTCGCATAGGCCAGATTTTCCGCCATGCCCCAGTCGAAAGGCAATTCGCCTCGTCCCATCAGCCGCCGGTCTTCGAGGATTTTATGCACCCGGCTATGCAGGGCAAAGCCTTCCGGCAGGGTCGTCAGACGTTCGCAAAGCCGTTCCAGTTCCTTCTGCGGCACTCTGGTATCGAAGGTCTCGATGTACTTCTGCCCGACATAGTCCTTCCAGTGTTGGGGCGTGCCGCGCTTGTAGCCGGAAAGCACCGGGTTGTAGAGCAACTCGCCCTTGTCCAGATAATCGCGGTAACGCTGAATCATGATGTCCGGCGCTTCCGGCGCAAGGGTGCCCTCATTCACCAACTGATCGGCGTAAATCTGGCGGGTGCCGGGATGCTGGTGAACTTTTTTGTACATCATCGGCTGCGTCACCATCGGCTCGTCCTGCTCATTGTGGCCGAGCTTTCTGTAACAGAAGATGTCAATCACCACGTCCTTACCGAACTCCAGCCGATAATCAACCGCCAACTGGGTAACGAACGCCACCGCTTCCACGTCGTCGCCATTGACATGGAAAATGGGCGCTTCGGCCATCTTGAAAATTTCCGTGCAGTAATGCCCGGAACGATAGTCGCGCGGGTCGGAGGTGGTAAACCCAATCTGGTTATTCACGATGATGTGAATCGTGCCGCCAGTGCCGTAGCCGCGCGTCTGGGCGAAATTGAGCATTTCCTGATTGACGCCCTGCCCCGCCACGGCTGCGTCGCCGTGAATCAGAACCGGAATGATCTGCTTTTTGCCCTCCGCGCCATAGCGCAATTGTCGGGCATAGACCGACCCCACCACCACCGGATTGATGATTTCCAGATGCGAGGGATTGAAGGCCAGCACCAGATGCACCGGCTCGCCCGGCGTTCCCACGTTGGACGAATAGCCCAGGTGATATTTGACATCGCCATCGGAGAGGTCGGATGCCTTTTTCCCCTCGAATTCGGCAAACAGCAGGGAGGGCGGCTTGCCCAGCACATTGACCAGAACATTCAACCGGCCCCGGTGCGCCATACCGATCACGATTTCCCGCGCGCCGTGCGTCCCCGCATGACGAATCAGTTCATCCATCGAAGCAATCAACGATTCGCCCCCTTCCAGGGAAAAACGCTTCTGTCCCACGTACTTGCTGTGCAGGTAGCGTTCCAGCGTTTCCGCCGCCGCGACGCGCCCCAAGAGGCGAACCTTGTCTTCCGCGCTGAAGGTTCCCCGCCCGCGCGTAGGTTCCAGCCGTTCCTGAATCCAGCGTTTTTCCCGGATTTCAGGAATGTACATATACTCAACGCCAATGGCGCGGCAATAGGTTTCCTTCGCCGCCTCTAAGATACTGGAGAGCGGCGCGCGCGGCGCATCCATGCGAAAGGAGCCGGTATGAAAGGTGCGGTTCAAATCCGCGTCCGTAAGCCGGTAATGTCCGGGTTCCAGTTCAGGAATTTGGGGACGTTCCTTTCGTTTCAGCGGGTCGAGATCGGCGCGGCGATTGCCGAGAAAGCGATAGGCATTGATCAATTGCAGAACGGCAACCTGCTTGCCATCGTCCTCTGCTTCCTGCCCGCCCTGCCGAAAACCGCCCCGGATTGCCTGCTCGGCAAACGCGGAAATGATCGGGGCATGAGGCACGTCCCGAACCACATGACCGGGCTGCCGCGCCAGCGTATCAAAATAGGTACGCCACTCTTCCGACACCAGGCCGGGATCGTCCAGGTAATTCTCGTAAAGCCCCTCCACAAATGGCGCGTTGCCGCCAAAGAAAAGCGAGCTTTTCTGCTTTTGTTGCAACATGATGAATTCCTCTGTCAGAGAAGGGAAATATCCAATGGCAAAAAGGCGACGCCCAAGCGCCGCCTCATATGCCTTTCGTCCGTCAACGTTTATCCAGCGGAATAACGTCGCGTCTTGCCGCCCCGATATACAACTGGCGCGGACGCCCAATCTTGTATTCAGGATCCGTCAGCATTTCTTCCCATTGCGCCATCCAGCCCGCAGAACGCGCAAGCGCAAAAATACAGGTAAACATGGAAGTCGGAATGCCAATCGCCTTCTGGACGATGCCCGAATAAAAGTCCACATTCGGGTAGAGCTTCTTCTCGATGAAGTAATCGTCTTCCAGCGCGATTTTCTCAAGCGCCTTGGCGAGCTTGAACAGGCGGTCGTTTTCCAGCCCCAGCTCAGTCAGCACGTCATTGCAAACCTTACGCATCAGCTTGGCGCGCGGGTCGAAATTCTTGTAGACCCGATGCCCAAAGCCCATGAGCTTGAAGCTGTCATTCTTGTCCTTGGAACGGTTGATGTACTCGCCCACCTTGGAAACGTCGCCAATCTGCTCCAGCATTTGCAGGCAGGCTTCGTTCGCGCCGCCATGCGCCGGCCCCCACAGACAGGCAATCCCCGCCGCGACACAGGCAAACGGATTGGCGCCGGAAGAACCCGCCAGCCGTACCGTCGAAGTCGAGGCATTCTGCTCATGATCCGCGTGCAAGGTGAAGATGATGTCGAGCGCGCGGGTAATGACCGGGTTTGGCTCATATTCCTCGCAGGGCGTCCCGAACATCATGTAGAGGAAGTTCTCGACATAGGAGAGATCATTCCTCGGATACATGAACGGCAGGCCGGTGTTGTACTTGTACGCCATGGCGACAATGGTCGGCAGCTTGGCAATGATCCGGTTGAAGCTGATGGTTTTATGCTCAAGCGTGGAAAAATCCATCGCCTGATGATAAAAGGCGGACAATGCGCCGACAACGCCGGTCATGACCGCCATTGGGTGCGCGTCGCGCCGAAACCCGTTATAGAAACGGGTCAACTGGTCATGCACCAGGGTGTGGCTGCGAATCGTGTTCTCGAACTGGGTTTTTTGAACGGCATTGGGCAATTCGCCATTGCGGAGCAGATAGGCCACTTCCAGAAAACTGCACTGTTCCGCCAGTTGTTCGATGGGATAGCCGCGATAGAGCAGCTCTCCCTTGTCCCCGTCAATGAAGGTAATGTAGGACTTGCAACTGGCGGTGGACAAAAAGCCGGAATCGTAGGTAAACAATCCCGTTTTGCCGCCCAGCGCGCGAATATCAATACATTCATTGCCGTGGGTTGGCGTCAGTACCGGAAAATCCAGGGCTTGTTGGCCGGGGATCTGTAGGGTCACGTTGCGTTCGGTTGTCATAGTCTCTTTCCCTGTTGTGTTGAGGTGAACCAAAAAGCGCCTTTATAAAGGCTGGCGCCCTGTGAAAATGGAACGATTCGGCCTTCAGGCCGCGCCGTCCCTCGTGTGCGCGCCATCCAGCCGACGACGCAGCATGACCACGACCGAGGCCAGGCGCGTATCTTCGCACGCTTCCCGACCGCTGATCCAAGGCCATAACTTCATGTCCTCGCAATCGGCCAGCTCGACAAAAGCCGCCTGCTCTTCCGGCGCGAGACTGGAAAATTCCTTCTCCAGAAACTCGCCCAGAAGCAAATCCATTTCCAGCATGGCGCGGCGGGTGCACCGCCAGCGCAGACGGGAAAGGGCAGCCGTATCGAGCGATGCCATGCTTCAGACGTACCGCTTGACCATCATTTCCTTGATTTTGCCGATTGCCTGGGTCGGGTTCAATCCCTTCGGGCAAACGTCAACGCAATTCATGATGGTGTGGCAACGGAATAACCGGTAAGGGTCTTCCAGATTATCCAGCCGTTCATTGGCCGCCTGATCCCGCGTATCGGCCAGAAAACGATAGGCCGTAAGCAATCCGGCAGGCCCCACGAATTTGTCGGGATTCCACCAGAACGACGGGCAGGAAGTTGAACAGCAGGCGCAGAGAATGCACTCGTAGAGGCCGTTCAGTTCTTCCCGCTCTTCCGGGCTTTGCAGGCGTTCGCGCTCCGGCGGCGGATCGTTGTTGATCAGGTAAGGCTTTACCGAATGGTACTGCTTGAAGAATTGCGTCATGTCCACAATCAGATCGCGGATGATCGGCAACCCCGGCAGGGGGCGCAGAACTACCGGCTCTTTCAGGCTAGCCAGATCAGTCAGGCAGGCCAGGCCGTTCTTGCCATTGATGTTGATGGCGTCCGAGCCGCAGACCCCTTCCCGGCAGGAACGGCGATAGGCGAGGGTTTCATCCTTCGCTTTCAGCTTGGTGAGCGCATCCAGAAGTTTCCGGTCATGCTCATCTACCTCCACGGCAAGGTTCTGCATCCGGGGACGCTCATCCCTGTCCGGGTCGTAGCGGTAAATTCTGAATTGCATCGTGCGTGTCGTCATACTTCTCTCCGATTAATACGACCGTGTTTTCAGCGCCACGGTCTCGACCGTGAGCGGCGTCAGATGAACGGGCTTGTATTCGATGCGGTTGCCATTACGGAACCAGAGCGTGTGTTTCAGCCAATCCTTATCGTTGCGGCCATTGGGAAATTCCGGCGTATCCGGGGCATCGTCGCGCACATGCGCGCCGCGCGATTCCTTGCGCGCTTCCGCCGATACCATGGTCGCCTTGGCGACTTCAATCAGGTTTTCGGTTTCCAGCGCCTCGATTCTGGCGGTGTTCCAGACCTTCGATTTATCCTGAATTTCCAGATTCTGCACCATCTTCTCGACTTCAAGAATCCGGGCAACGCCCTGTTTTAACATGTCCGCAAAACGGAACACCCCGGCATGATCCTGCATGGTACGGGCAATGGCCTGTCTGGCTTCATAAACGCCGATTCCGCCCTTCTTCTCATCCAGTCTGGCAATCCGCGCCAGCACCACATCTCTGGCATCTTCAGGCAGGGGACGATGCGCCTGCCCGGTTTTCAGGTCTGCCACGGCAGAATCGCCTGCGGATTTGCCAAAGACGAGCAAATCCAGCAGGGAATTCGTCCCGAGACGGTTCGCGCCATGTACCGAAGCGCAGGCGCATTCGCCCGCCGCGTAAAAGCCGGGGACAACCTTCTGCCCGCCCGTGCCATCCGGCACGACGACATGGCCTTCGTAGTTGGTGGGAATGCCGCCCATCTGGTAGTGGCAGGTCGGCACGACGGGAATCGGTTCCTTGATCGGATCAACCCCCGCAAACTGAATCGAGATTTCCCGAATACCCGGCAGACGCTTCATGATGGTCGCCGGTTCAAGGTGAGTAATGTCGAGCAGGACATAATCCTTGTTGGGGCCGCAGCCGCGCCCTTCCTTGATTTCGGTGGTCATGGCGCGGGATACCACGTCGCGCGAAGCCAAATCCTTGGCATTCGGCGCGTAGCGTTCCATGAAGCGTTCCTTGTCGGCATTCCGCAGAATGCCGCCTTCGCCGCGCACCCCTTCGGTAATCAGCACGCCCGCGCCTGCAACGCCGGTCGGATGGAATTGCCAGAACTCCATATCTTC
>JAISSL010000221.1 GCA_031273145.1 Zoogloeaceae bacterium
CGTTCTGTTTGGCATTTTCCAACGCCCTGGCAGGCAGGGAAAACAGGCAGCAGCACCCCAGCAGAACCCACAAAATCCTCATGCCCTGCCTTCTTTCTGCCTCTGGCGTGTCCGCACTCTTTTCAGAAAACGCATCGTCGCGGCGCTATCCGGCGAGGCATCCAGGTAAACGCCCAACAAAAACCGGATTTCGGCTTCGGACAAATCCGGCGCATAACGCGCGAATTGCGCCATATCCCTGAGCCGATTCCGCATGGGAAACCAGAATCCGCGCGTTTTCTCAAGGGCAATCAGACGCGCCGCAAAGCCTTCCAGTTGCTTGTGCAGGAATATATGCCGGGGATAAAAACTGCCGTGCACAAGACCCGCGCCATGCAGGCTGGATGCCAGTTTGCCGCACGCGATCAGCAAATCCTGGCGCAGGGCTTCCGGCAAGGCCGCCCAACCGGCCATCCAGTTTTCCAGACTGAGCCAGCCCTCGTCTGCGTCCAGGGCGCGGGTTAACAAAATGGCGCGCCATATGGGTTGCCCTTGTTCATTCTGCTCGCGCCGTTCGCCATAAAAGGCCGCTTCCACGGCAGGAACGCCCCGTTCCTTACAGCGCGTGATGTTCCTGAATTCGCGCGCGATTGCAGGTTCCCCCAGAGGATGAGACAGGCTTCGCGTCAAGTGATTGGTCTGGCGCTTCAGATAATAAAGTCTGCCCGGCAACGCCAGACGACTGGCGAGGCGCTGATCGCCGCGCTCTCCATTGGGCGTATCTTCCGCTTCCGGCGAAAAATTCCAGAGCGCCTCAAAATTATCCAGCCCGGAAGTGGCCAGGATTACGCGATCCGCATCCGCAAAAAAATCAGGCCGAGTTTTATTCATGGCAAAATCTCCGTGTCCTCATAATCGTCCGCCGTATTTTTGCTGCCGTGCCTGTAGGCGGGCGGCTTCCCGTTCCAGCCAGACAAGCGTGGAGGCTTCCTGCCGGAAGAGGGCGGCAAGCGGCTTTGCGAAGTAGGCGCGCAGAAAATAAAGGCGATCCAGCCGTGTCAGGCCAATTTCCAGCGCGGAAAAATAAAGCCCCGCCAAATCCTTGTCCCGCCAGCGGCGCGGGACAGAGGCGCGAACCTGCGCCCGATGCAGGTCAATCAGAAAAAGGCGGGGTGCGGTCTTTTCCGTCGGCTTGGAAGGCACAGGCGCATCCTGCCGCAAAAAATGGCAGATGTAACAATCCCGATGGTTGACGCCCGCCTGGTGCATCTGGCGGGTCATGCGGGCAACTTCGGAAATCAGGGCGCGTTTTTCCGCCGGGGCAGGCGGCGATTCTCGCCAGGGCTGCGTGTACGCCTCCAAATCCATTGCGGGCGCAATTTCCTGAGTGATGATGAAAGAGCGCCGCCTTGCCGGATTTAAGCCCTGTTCGCCAAAGGCAAGTACGGTCATGGTCGGCACGCCTGCCGATTGCAGGCGCGATAAGGCTCGCCATTCCTGCCCTGCTCCCAGCACGGGTAAGCGACCCTGCGCGAGATTCTTGCAAATCTCGCGCCACCCCACGCCCTGATGAATCTTGACGAAATAGCCTTCTCCCTCAATTTCCACCCGCAGGGTGCGCCTGCCCGGCATCGCGCGGTAGACCTTGCCGGACAGGGCTTCTACGGCGGCAAAGGCGTCTTTTCCCGCCCAAAGCGTGCGGAAGGGTTCCTGAAGCATCAGCTTCATAGCCCCTCCAGAATCAAATCCGCCGCAACTTCCGGCAAGGCATGGAACTTTGCCGTTTTTGCGTAGGCGAGTGCGCGTTCCGTTGCGCGGGATCGCTCTTCCGGGTGGGTCAGCCAGTCTTCCAGAGCGCGATTCAGATTCGCCTGAAGAAACGGCTCCGGCAACACCTGCCCCGCTTTTGCCTCGGCAATGTAATGGGCGTAGCCGCATACCGCCGTCGTCAGAACTGGCAACCCCGCGAGCAACGCCTCCAGCAGCACGGTGCCGGTATTCTCAAAATAGGCCGGATGAATGAGCAAATCCGCGCCAAGCAGAAAGCGGGGGATGTCATCCCGTCCGGGAAGCATGGAAAATTGCCCGGATAGCCCCAGCCGTTTTCCCAGGCGCAGAAAGGGCGTGGCCGTATCCTGACCGATCACAAACAGGCGGACGCGGCGGCGCAAGGCATCGGGCAGCGCCTTGATGGCGTAGAGGGTACGATCCAAGCCCTTGGTCTTGAAGCCGGAGCCAATCTGAACCAGCAGCAAATCATCTTCCTGAATGCCAAATTCGCGCCGAAAATCCGTGCGTATGGCGGTCGCTTCTGCTTCATCTGGACGCCGCCGATCCGGGTCAATTCCTGGCGGCAGCATAAAAAATCGCGTATCGGGCGTCTGGTAATGGCGCTGAAAAAAAGGCTTCTGGAGATCGGAAATCATCAGAATGCGCGTTTTGGCTTCCGGCGCGAATACCGCGCGTTCCGCCGCCGCATAATGCCGGTAGCGAGGAAGCAGACGATACAGGCAATTACGCGCTGTCCGCGCTTTTTCCGCATAGCAGGAATCAGCGGCGTAATACACATCCAGCCCCGGCATCTTGTTGAAGCCGATAACCCGTGTAACCGGGTCTTTTGCCAGTTCGGTAGCCAGCCAGACGTGAAATTTTGCATGACGCCGGTGATTGGTAAGGGCGCAAACTTCTCCCTTTGGCGGGATACGCAGGTCGAATCCGGCGGGCAAATCGCCCTGCCACGCCAGGGTATAGACGCGAATACCTGCGCCCCGGCGCTGGCAGGTTGACGCAATTCGCAAAAAATCGCGCTGTAGCCCGCCGAAAGGAAAGTATTTGTAGAGGATGAAAGCCAGCGTGACCATTGACCGATGCGAGGATTATTTTTTCCGCGCGCTTTCGATCAATTGATCGGCAGTTTTCAGGATCGCGCCGAATTCGCCATCATGTATCATGTACTGTCCGTCGACAACCAGAGTCGGCACGCTCTCGATTTTCATCTGCTGCACCATGCTTTCCGCCTGACTCACCTTGCTGTTGATTCCGAAAGAATTGTAGAGCGCCGTGAATTTCTGCGCGTTGCCGCCTTTTTCCACATACCAGCGGGTCGCGCCCTTTTCCGTGATGAGGTCATTTCTGCGTTCCTTGTGGATCGCGTCAAAGACGGCATTGTCCAGGCGTTTTAGATCACCCAACGATTCCAGGGTGTAGTAAAGGCGGGAAAGATTGACCCACTGCCGATTCCAGCCGACCGGAATGCGACGAAAAGATACATCGGCAGGCAATGCCCCCGCCCACTTCATGATGATCGGATGAAAGTCCCGGCAATGACCGCAGCCATAGGAAAAGAATTCGATGACCTCAATCTTGTCTGAAGTTGCTCTCGGAAAGGTGCGGGACAACCGTTCGACCTCCGGTTCGGCGGCGTAGACCGAGGCCATTGTCAGGCACAGCAGCAAAGCCACGCCGGAAAACAGGGTACGGAAAAAATGTTTCGTCATGATGTTCACTCCTGATTAAGCAACAAACTTTCCACGCCCATCCGGGTCAGTTGGGCGCGCGATTCTCTGGCATCCTCGATTTTCTCATAGGGGCCGAGGATGATCCGGTAAAAGGTTTTGTCCTGCAAAATCACCTGCCGCACGTTGGCTTCCAGTCCCTGCATCGCCAGAATGGCCTTCAGGTTATCCGCTTCTTCCGGGTTGGAAAAGGAACCTGCTTGCAGGAAATGGCGTTTTCCCGGCGCGGCGGCCGGCGTTCCCCGGGGCGCGGGCGCGTTGGGGGCGGCAGGTGACGACGTATTGGGGGGGGGGGGGGCAACGCTGACATTGGGCTTGGGCGTGGTGGAATCGCCCGGTTTTCCGGGCAGGCTGATCGGCATGTCATCCGTATTGGCGCGCGCGGCCTGTGGCTTTTCGGCAAAGGGGTTGGGCATTTCGTTGACGTACCAGACGAGGATAGCCGTTGCCGCTACGCCCAGCACCAGTCCCGCGAAAAGTCCAATTATCATTTCCTTCTTTTTCATGTTCAGTTCCTTACATGCTATCCGGGCAGGAAACGCCCAAAATGTTCATTCCGTTCTGGATGACCTGCCGCACGGCGGCAGCCAGCGCCAGACGCGCGTCTCTGACCGGTTCATCCGCTACCAGTATCCGCTCGGCGTTATACCAGGCATGAAACGCGGTTGCCAAATCTTTCAGGTAAAACGCGACCTGATGCGGCGCCAAATCTTCCGCCGCGACTTCGACGATTTCCGGGAAACGCGAAATTTCCGAAGCCAATGCCAGCTCGCGCTCGGAGAACGCGGTCAAATCAGCCGTCCGCAGGCTGGCAGGATCGCCGCCCCATTCCCGGAATACCGAAGCAATCCGCGCATGGGCATACTGGATGTAATAAACGGGATTATCGCTGCTTTGGCTTTTGGCCAAATCCAGGTCGAAATCCAGATGCTGATCGGCTTTTCTGAGTACGTAGAAAAACCGGCAGGCATCGTTGCCTACTTCCTGCCGCAGTTCGCGCAGGGTCACGAACTCGCCGGAACGGGTCGACATGGAAGCCTTCTGTCCGTCCCGGTACAGCACCGCGAATTGCACGAGCGCAATATCGAGCCGGTCGGCCTCCAGATTCAGGGCGCGCAACGCGCCCTTTACACGCGGGATGTAGCCGTGGTGATCCGCGCCCCAGATGTTGATCATCCGCTCGAAGCCGCGCTCGTATTTGTTCAGGTGATAGGCGATGTCGGAGGCAAAGTAAGTATACAACCCATTTTCACGCTGGACGACCCGGTCTTTTTCGTCGCCGAAGGCGGAAGAGCGAAACCACCTTGCGCCGTCCTGAAGATAGAGATGCCCGGCTTCTTCCAGCCGCGCCACGCAACGCGCCACCAGCCCCGTATCGAAGAGCGCCTTTTCGGAAAACCAGACATCGAAG
>JAISSL010000292.1 GCA_031273145.1 Zoogloeaceae bacterium
CCTCAAATAGGAATTCTGTACCGTCAAGGGAAAATGCCCCATCAATTTGTTCCCCAAGATTGCGGAAGGATGCCTTGGGGTCAAGATCGAATAGGTTGAAGAGTTCGTACATGATTCGCTCGAGCTCAAAGCCACGGCCTTGCGGATCGTCGGAGCCGACCAGAGTCATGTACTTGGAACGAATTGCTTCGAGTTTCTGGCGAACTGCGGCGTTTTCTCGGAGTTTTTTTGCGGCAAGCTCTTGACGGCGTTTGATTTCATCTTGTTCCTTCTTTACTTCTTGGTGTGGCTCAACCAGTTGGCGCAGTTGATTTACTGCGCTTTGTGCTCTCTCTACTTTTTGTGGTCCATCATCAAGGGGCTTCAGATGCGAGAAGTCTTTGAGTTTACACAATTCGTAACAGAGCTTGGTGAGATCACCAATGCGTTGATCAGGGTTAGCGACGAGGTAGTCGACAACATCCGAGGCGATTTGGTATTTGTAGTTTTCCCAGTTGAAGTTGTTGAGGACCGCAGGGTTGGATAGGCACAGTTGCAGAAACCCCCGTAGATCGGATTTGTACCAGTAGACAGAACAAAGAGCCTCTTTGAGGGCGAGTATTGCAGGGACAGACAATTGCTTTGCCATGGATGGCTCCTGTAATGGCTAGCTACATATAGACAAACTATCTTAGGGTAAATAGTATCGTATAACATTGCAAATGTTGTCAATCCTGACTTGGAACAGCGGTTACGTTTTTGTTCAAGTAAACCTGAAATTCAAAGGCCGTAGCCGTAGGCGTTATGCAGACGGTCGCCCGGTTGCAGTCCTGCGGCGGCAAGGCAACGCGCGCCCATCTGTCCCCAATTGATGATGTCCCGCCGCGTATGTCCTACCACTATGGGCTTGCCGGAAGTGCCGGAAGAGGCGTGCAGCCGGATGACCTGATCGCGGGGCACGGCGAACATCCCGTAAGGGTAGTTGTCGCGCAGTTGTTCTTTTTTGGTGAAGGGCAGCAGCTTGACATCGGCAAGGCTCTGAATGTGGTGTGGCTTGACTTCCAGCTCGTCCATTGCTTCCTGATAGAACTTCACGGTTTCGTAGCAGCGCGCCACCATCTCCTGTAGGCGGGAAAGTTGCAGGGCTTTGAGTTCTTCGCGGGGAAGCGTCTCGTTGTCAATGTCGAAAATCATGGCTCAAGCTCAATCAAGAAGTGGCAGAAACGAATATGATAGCCGGTATTGAAGGAATAAGCGAGATTGCGGGGCATCATGCAAGGTTTTTGCGTAGAGGTTCAAGCGGCTACCAAGGAGAGTGTCAATACCTTATTGCATCACCACTCGTCATTCCCGCGAAGGCGGGAATCCAGTGTTCAGAATGGGCGGAGGTCTTCAATGGCAGGGAGAACCTTGGGCGCATCGCCTACCCGACCATAAACCTCAATCCCGCTTAAGAGACCGCCACTCTCAAAGATAAATGCGCCGCTCTCATGCTCGCCTTCGCTCACCCAGAAGTCGCCCAGGATATGAACTCCGGGCGGCGCTTCTGGATGCCCTTGAATCTGGAAGTTGATGCTGGCACAGCCACAGGGGCACTTATACGGGGTGACCTGTGCAAGCTCAAGCTGAGGCAGGAATGCAATGGCTTCAGGCGTTCCGTGTTCCAGCATCCAGCGAGCCAGACGCTGTTCCTCCAAAGTAAGAGGACGATTTACCTGTGCTGTTGTCATGTGATCGCCTTGTTCACGCCTTTGTTGGATTCCACGGCGTCAGGCGCGGAATCCAGCGGGGAACATGATGTTTATATTCGAGATAGGATGCCCCGAAACGCTTTTCCAAATCCTTTTCTTCAAACAGCGGAAAGTAGATCATGTTCCCCAGCGTAAACAGGACGAACAGCCCAAAACACCACCAGGTATTGAGCAGCAGAGCTTCCGCAAGCAGCATCGTCAGGACGCTGGTAATCATCGGATTTCGGACATGACGATAGGGACCGGAGACGACCAGATTTTTCGGCGGATTCCAGGGGGCGGCGGTTCCCTTTCCCTTGACGGCGAACAACCGCATTGTCCAGCCCGCCAGCAACAGGCCGAGTATCAGCAAGACGCCGCCGAGCGCGAGTAATGCCGGATGATTCAGCGTCCAGCGGTATCCGGCAAGATAGAGAACGAGCGCCGGCATGAAAATCAGCACGTTCGCCGGAAGAATGAGGATCGTCCGTATCCATTCAAAAATCATGTTGTCACCATAACGAAAGGCCATCGAATTTCCCGTGGTCATCAACAAGCCACGCATGAATATAAATAGCCGAAAATTCAGTTGGCGTGATAGACGCGCCCCGGCGCGATGTGCATAATGGCATTTTTCGCTAGTGAAAAACGCGCTTGCCGCCGCAGAAGAAAAGGGAAATCTGTGGTGCCCAGGAGAGGACTCGAACCTCCACGCCGTTAAGCGCTAGTACCTGAAACTAGTGCGTCTACCAATTCCGCCACCTGGGCATGGGTGAGGAAGAGGGCGTATTCTACGGGAAGCCAAACCGATGTCAACTAAAAAGACCGACCACAAAAAATCCACCCGCAAAAAGGTAGCCACCGCAACGGCTGCCGAAAAGCAAATCGCCAAAAGCCATTTGGCGCGCGCCGCCAAAGCCGCTTCTGGGGAAAAATCCAATAGTCCCAAGGATTCCAGGGACGCGCACCGGAAGGCATCCAGCATCCGCCGTGCCGATCCGTTTTTCGAGCGGGAACGGGAACGCTACGAATTTCCGCTCCCTTCGCGCGAATACGTGCTGCAAACGCTGGAAGAAGCGGGCAGACCCTTGCCGTTCCCGGAACTGCTGGAACTTCTGGATATAGACAAGGACGAGCAGACGGTTTTTGCCCGTCGGCTGGCGGCGATGGAGCGGGAAGGGCAACTGTTGCGGAATCGCCGCGATGCCTACATCCTTCCTGAGCTGGCCAGCCTGATTGTGGGGCGGGTACAGGGACATCCCGATGGTTTCGGTTTTCTGATTCCCGACGATGGCGCGGCGGATCTCTTTCTCTCCGAACACCAGATGGAGAAGGTCTTGCATGGCGACCGCGCGTTGGCGCGGAAGGTGGGCGTGGATAGAAAAGGCCGCCCGGAAGGCGCAGTCGTGGAAGTGACCGAACGCGCCAATCAAACGGTGGTGGGGCGGGTCATGCTGGAACATGGGGTGATGTTCGTCACGCCGGAGGATCGGCGCATCTCGCAGGACATCCTGATCGTGCCGGACAAGAAGGCGAATGCCAAGGCCAAGGTTGGGCAGGTGGTGATGGTGGAGATTGTCGAGCAGCCTTCCCGCTATACGCGCCCGATGGGGCGGATTGCGGAAGTGTTGGGCAATTATGCCGATCCCGGCATGGAGATTGAGATTGCGCTGCGTAAGCACGATCTGCCTTTCGAGTTTGACCGGGATTGCCGCGCGGAAAACGAAAAGATGCCGGACAAGGTAAAAAAGGGCGACTATCGGGGACGCGAGGATTTGCGCGCCCTGCCGCTCGTCACCATTGATGGCGAGACGGCGCGCGATTTCGATGATGCCGTGTATGCCGAAAAAACAGGGCGCGGCTGGCGGCTGATCGTGGCGATTGCCGATGTATCCCACTACGTCAAACCCGGCATGGCGCTGGAAAGGGAAGCCTTTGCGCGGGGAACTTCCGTGTATTTTCCGCGCCGGGTGATTCCCATGCTGCCGGAAAAACTCTCCAACGGGATTTGTTCGCTGAACCCGGAGGTGGAACGTCTGGCGATGGTGTGCGACATGAGCATTGACGGCGCGGGCGCTATCAAGGCGTATCGCTTTTATCCCGCCGTATTTCGTTCCCATGCGCGGCTGACCTACAATCAGGTGTGGGCGTGGCTTTCCGGCACGGCGAAGCCGGAAACGGAAAATCAGCGAGCCTTGCTTCCCCATCTGAAAAATCTCTACAGTCTCTATGAGGTGCTTGCCAGGGCGCGGGTTGAGCGGGGCGCGATTGATTTCGAGACGCTTGAGACGGAGATGCGCTTTGACGAGCAGGGCAAGATTGCCCAAATCCTGCCGGTCGTCCGCAACGACGCGCACCGGGTTATTGAGGAGTGCATGTTGGCGGCGAATGTGTGCGCTTCCGATTTTCTGGCGACGCAGAAGCACCCCTGCCTCTATCGCGTCCATGCCGGCCCCAATGAGGAGAAGCTGAAAAACCTGAAGGCGTTTCTTGCCGAGTTCGGGTTGCAGATGACGGGCGGGGAGACGCCCACCGCCAAGGATTACGCGGATTTGCTACAAAAGGTTCGCGCTCGCCCGGACGCGCAGCTTTTGCAGACGGTCATGCTGCGTTCCTTGAAGCAGGCCATGTACAGCCCCGATAATCTGGGGCATTTCGGGCTGGCGTATGAGCGGTATACCCATTTTACTTCGCCGATTCGCCGCTACCCGGATTTGCTGGTGCATCGCGCCATCAAGGCGTTGCTGGAAGGCAAGCGGTACGAGCCGGGGAATTGGGAGGAGATTGGGTTGCGCTGTTCGCAGGCCGAGCGCCGCGCCGATGAAGCCACCCGCGATGTCGTCGCCTGGTTGAAGTGTTACTATATGCAGGAGCGGATTGGCGAGTGTTTTACAGGCGCGATTTCTGCCGTGACCGCCTTTGGCATTTTCGTGGCTCTGGATGAAGTCTATGTGGAAGGGCTGGTGCATGTCTCCGACTTGGGCGCGGACTATTTCCAGTTCGATCCGATAAAACACCGGATGCGGGGAGAACGTACCGGAGTGGCCTTTTCTTTGGGTGACCGGGTGCGGGTCAAACTGGTGAAGGCCGATCTGGAAAGCAACCGGATTGATTTTATGCTTGCGCCGCTTGAGGTGGAACGCGCCGCGCCGCGCGTGGGCAGGCAGAATCAGCAAAAAACCGGCGCGCGGCAAGGAAGTAAAAAATTGCGGCAGAATCCGCTAAAATAGTCACCTTGTTTTTATCCCAACTGGAGATGCTCATGTCCCCCCAATCATTCAAATATTTTCTGGTGCCGGTTCTTCTGCTGGCTTCTTCTGC
>JAISSL010000022.1 GCA_031273145.1 Zoogloeaceae bacterium
ATTTCTGGGTTTACCAACAAAATGACGGAAGAAAAGCGTTTGCCCGTGACGAAAAATAAATCTACCATCATCCGCGATTGCCATATTCCGCATCTCCATTTAGACTGGATGCAATCGGAATACTTGCGGATAGAGAATTGCACGATTGACACACTGCTTATTCGCAACGGACGCATTGGTAAACTTGAAATTATCGGTTGCAAATTGATGAAACTTGATGTTTCCAATACCCAAGTTAAGGAACAGGACGTGCGCGTCCCGGCAGGTTGCGAGACCATCGCCACGGGCAGCAACATAAAATTATTGCCCAGGGAATAACCATTTTATCTGGATTCCCGCCCTTCGCGGGAATGACGGAGTTTTGCGGGCGGCAGGTCTTGCAGACCGCGAAGTCTTGCAGACTGCTAAGTCTTGCAGACGGCATCCGCCGCCCCTACGGACAACCCAAACCCTTGCCATCTAAATAAAATACCTCGTAGGGGACGCAACCTGCGTCCCGTTACAGGTCTGGATTCCCACCCTTCGCGGGAATGACGAGCGGGGAGATACGCAGAACCCGTGCGTTTGTGTCCATAAACCAGTATGATTAGACCTTCTCCCGATTTACTCACACGCGATGCTTGCCTATCTGCTGCGCCGCCTTGCCTATGCCATCCCCATTCTGCTGGGGGTGAACCTCTTGGCGTTCGCGCTCTTCTTCATGGTCAATACGCCCGACGACATGGCGCGGATGCAGTTGGGCGTAAAACGGGTCACTGCCGAGGCCATTGCCGCATGGAAAGCGGAACGCGGCTATGACCTGCCGCTTATCTGGAACGGGCAGGCCGCCGGACTGGAAAAGGCCAGCAAGACCATCTTTTTCAACAAATCGGCGCGGATGTTCATCGGCGATTTCGGCGCTGCCGAAGACGGACGCAACATCGCCCGCGAAATCAGGACGCGGATGATGCCCTCCCTCCTGATTGCCCTGCCAACCTTTTTAATCGGCCTTGCCATCTCCGTCACTCTGGCGCTTTTTCTGGCCTTCTTTCGCGCTACCCGCCTGGATTTCTGGGGCGTTGCGCTCTCCGTTGCGCTGATGTCCATCTCCGGCCTGTTCTACATCATCGGCGGCCAATACCTGTTCGCCAAAATCTGGCGGCTCGTCCCCATTTCAGGATTCGGCGACGGGCTGGATGCCTGGCGATTCATCATCCTGCCGGTCGTCATCGGCGTGGTCGGCGGAATCGGCGCAAACGTCCGCTGGTATCGCACCATCTTTCTGGAAGAAGCCAACAAGGAATACATCCGCGCCGCCCGCGCCAGAGGCTTGCCGGAAACGACCATTTTTTTCCGCCACCTCTTAAAAAACGCCATGACCCCGATTCTGACCGGCGTCGTGGTCGTCATTCCTTCCCTTTTTATGGGTTCGCTCCTGATGGAATCCTTCTTCGGCATTCCCGGCCTGGGCAGCTACACCATTGACGCCATTAACGCCCAGGATTTTTCCGTCGTCCGCGCCATGGTGTTTATCGGTTCTGCCCTTTACATTCTGGGGCTGATGCTCACCGATTTTTCCTATACCCTCGTTGATCCACGCATCCGCTTTGAATAATGTCCGTTCAGCTTGTCCTTCTCTGGTCTGATGTCCTGCTCTGGCTGCTTTGTACTGCCGCCCTGATTTTTGGCTGGCGTTCCATGCGGCTGCTTCACCTTGCGCGTGGCTGGGCAAAACTGGGCAAGAATCCCATTGCCACCGGCACGGCAACCCTGCTCGTCGCCTTCCTGCTGGTCGGCCTTACGGATTCCATCCACTACCGCGAAGCCCTGCCGCCCCTGCCAGACGCAGCCCCGGACGCGGAAATCCGCTATGGCGTGGAAGTCTTTTCCGCTCTGGATTACCTGCTCGAACCCTTACGCACCCAGAACGAAAAGACCTACTCCGCCCCCTTCGCCACCCGGCTCTACGCGATGGAAAGCATGGAGACTGCGGCGGGCATCTCCCGCCTCTATCCCCGCTTGACCTACGGCGGCGCGCATCTGGACGATGAAATTGATAGGACGGCAGACATCGTAAAGCGCCTCATGACTGGCGTTCTGTTGGCCTTCTTTCTGCTTGCCGGCATCTACGTTTTCTCCCGGCGCGTTCTGCGAAAAAAATATCCCGGCTTTGCCTGGCAGGGCGTACTGGCCGCGCTCTGCGCCATCGTCCTTGTTTTCCTGCCTCTCTTTTTCCTGACCGAAGGCTATCATGTGCTTGGCACCGACAAGGTAGGCCAGGACGTGCTCTATCAGGCGCTAAAAAGCATCCGCACCGCGCTCATCATCGGCCTCGTCACGACGCTCGTCATGCTGCCGATTGCTATCCTTCTAGGCATTGCCGCCGGTTACTTTCGCGGCTGGATGGACGACTTAATCCAGTATCTCTATACCGTCCTCAATTCCATTCCCGGCGTACTCCTCATTGCCGCCGCCGTACTGATGATGCAGGTTATCCTCGATACCCACCCGGAATGGTTCGCCACGGCGGCAGAACGCGCCGACCTGCGCCTGCTCGCGCTCTGCATGATTCTGGGCGTTACGAGCTGGACTTCGCTTGCAAGGCTTTTGCGGGGCGAAACCATGAAATTGCGCGAACTGGAATATATCGAAGCGGCGCGCGCCTTTGGCGTCCCTTCCGGGCGGATTGTCATCCGCCACATCCTGCCCAACCTCATGCACATCGTTATCATCGCGCTAGTCATGGATTTTTCCGCGCTGGTGCTGGCGGAAGCCGTACTCTCGTATATCGGGATTGGCGTTGATCCTTCTACCACGAGCTTCGGCACGATGATTAACAACGCCCGGATGGAACTTTCGCGCGAGCCTGCGGTCTGGTGGTCGCTGGCGGCTGCCTTTTCCTTTATGTTTGTCCTCGTCCTCTCCGCCAATCTCTTCGCCGACGCAGTTCGGGACGCTTTTGATCCCCGCTACGAAAAACGCGCGTAGGCGCAGAAATAACGCTTTGTCGCGCATCTTCCACGCCACGCCAAAAAACTTGGACAGGCGCGCCTCTGCTTTGTTAGAATGCGTGCCCCGATGGAGAGGTGGATGAGTGGTTTAAGTCGCACGCCTGGAAAGCGTGTTCAGGGTCATACCCTGACGGGGGTTCGAATCCCCCCCTCTCCGCCAGAAATCCAGAATTGACGCGGGTTGCAGAGGATTCTCCGATTCTTCCCACCCCTTTCCCCACCAAAAGCGTTTACACGCGACGAGAGATATACCTACGCCGCCCGCAATTTTTCGCGCAGCACGCGCCGGATGGCTTTTAGCGTGACCGGCGCGGCATCGTCGGCCTTGCTGACGGACAAGGCGGCGCTTTTCAGGGTTTCATTGATGATCGTCTGGTAGCCGCGCCCTTCTTCTGCCGCGCGGGCGCGAAACGATTCCAGAACGTCATCGTCAAGCCAAATGGTGATGCGGGTTTTGCCCTTCTTCAATTCCTCTTGCAGTCTGGCAAGGTGCGGGACTTCGTGGGCGCGTTTGGCGTTGGAAAAGTCGTATTCTTTACGCATAGTCTCTTTCCTCCTTTTTGGTGGGCTTGCGGGCTGAAATGATTCGTACATCTTCTCCCCTAAGCGCATATACCACGACCAGAAGGCGGGCTTGTATGCTCATGCCAAGCAGCACGAACCGCTGTTCATCTACGGCATCGTCATCTTCTCGAACTCGCGCCATCTGGTCAAGCAGACATGTGGCGGCTTCTTCAAAGGAGATGCCATGTTTTTTGAGATTCACGCTGGCCTTGGCAGGATCGAATGTAATGTTCATAGCGTTATTATATGCACAAAATACAGATATGCAAGTTATTTCACGGGGATTTTTTGTAACGGTCTGTCCTTTCACCTTTGCATCTCCCCGAATTCTGTATAATCCCTTCCTTCGTTCAAGGTGTCGCGGCCAGGTTCTCTGGTCGCGGTTAAACGGGAAAGCGGTGCGTTTCGTGAGAAACAAAGCCGCTGCTGCCCCCGCAACGGTAAGCGAGTGCGGGCGCGTCATACATGCCACTGGGAATCTTCCTGGGAAGGCGACGCGCCAAGACTTGCAAGCCCGGATACCGGCCTTAAGCGAACCGATGGAAGTGCCACGGGGTTGTGGCGCGCCGGATCGGCCTTTTTGGTCGGAACGTCGTGTTTTCAGACCCATGCAGCATCTCCCTTTTTCATCATCATGATTCTGGTCTACGGGGACGTTGACCGGATGGAGATTGTCATGCCGATACGCAAACATCCTCTGGCGGCTTTATGCCTGCCTGCTGTCATTCTTTCTTTCATTTCCCTGCCTGTTTTTGCCCAGTCTGCATCGGGCGAGGCGCTTCCTGAGGCGGAAGCGCAGACTATCGTTGAGGCGGAATCCTCTTCTGCCCAGCCTTCGTCTGACGTGACGCCTGCCTCCCCTGCCAGAGCGGTCACGCCCCGGCCTGCTCCTGCCAAGGCTTCATCGGGCGTA
>JAISSL010000113.1 GCA_031273145.1 Zoogloeaceae bacterium
ACATTAGCGCGCAAGGTATCCCGGCAGTTGACCACGACCCGGCTGAACTTGAACATGAATTAGCCGCTTTCGACGCCACGAGATGAGCCGCCCTGTCGTTGTTTGCGACTCTGGACCACTGATTGCGCTTTCTGTTTGCGGTCATCTGGAGCTATTGTCTGCTGTTTTTGAGGCTCTTCATGTGCCACAGGTTGTGTTGGAAGAAACCACGGCAGATCGTTCGCGTCCGGGCGCTGCCGACATCGCGGCCTTCGTACAGACTTACGCGCAGGCGCATCCCGGACGGGATGATGCCATCTATGTCGCCGCTGCCACGCATCTTGATGAAGGCGAAGCGCAGGTACTGAGTCTGGCGTATGTGCTTGAATGTGGCGTATTGATGGATGAGCGCCGAGGCCGGCAAACTGCCATTCGCCAGAACATTCCCCTGTTTGGCACATTGGGCGTGTTGTTGCAGGCCAAACGTATGGGCAGAATCGAACGCATTGAGACAATACTGGATCGAATACAAACCAACGGCTACCGCATTTCGCAGACGCTCGTCAAAGAGGCGCTCATGCTGGCGAACGAACTGCCTTAGGTGTTTAGTCCTTACCATTACGCCTGTTGCGTTACATATTCGCCGTTATCTGGCGGTTGATAGATTCCCCACATTGCAGGCACAATGGCGGTTCTTTTTTTGAGACTACAGGACACCATCATGGAACATTTCGGCTTTCCGTCAGAAGCAATTCTGATCTTTGTTTGCGCGACGGCCTTTTCTGTCTATCTTGATCTTTTCGCGCACCGAAAAAATAAGGAAATCTCGCTGAAGGATGCCGGTTGCTGGACGGTGTTCTGGGTGGCGCTGGCGCTCCTGTTCTATGCCTACCTGTGGATTCGCTTCGACAAGAAATGGGCTGACCTTTACCTAGCCGGTTACGCGCTTGAAAAATCCCTCTCGATTGACAACCTGATGGTCTTCATGGCTATTTTTGCCTCGTTCGGCATCAAGGGCGTGCTGCAACACCGCATCCTGTACTACGGCATCATTGGCGCGTTGGTCTTTCGCGCCATTTTCGTCGTGATCGGGACGGGGCTGTTCTACGCAAGCCCCTGGGTTGGTTTTTTGTTCGCCGCTTTCGTCATCTGGAGCGCGGTCAAGATGCTGCAAAAGCGCGACCATCAGGAAGAGATCGAAGACTATTCAAACCACTGGTCTGTCCGGCTCACCGGCAGACTGTTCCCAGTCTATCCCAAATTGTATCTGAATCATTTTTTCATTCGCCACGCGGAGATTCCCGGCAACGAAACTGCGGATGGTGAGACATCGAGCGCGACACATGCGGCGCGGAAGGGCGCGCTGTACGCCACGCCGGCGTTTCTCTGCCTGATTGCGATTGAGAGTTCCGACATTGCGTTTGCCTTCGATTCCGTCCCGGCCATTATTGCCGTCACCCAGGAACCTCTGCTCGTGTATGCGGCGATGATTTTTGCCATTCTTGGCCTGCGTAGCCTTTATTTTGTGCTGGCTGCGCTGACGCAATATCTGGTGCATCTTGAAAAGGCTGTGATTGGGCTGTTGTTCTTTATCGGCGCGAAAATGGCGCTCCAATCCTGGAACCATACCGTTTCCGATACCGGATTTCATTTCTCGCCGGGCTGGAGTCTTGCCATCGTGTTGGGGATGCTTGCCGCTGGCGTGCTTGCTTCCCTGCTTTTTCCCCAATCACCCAAAAAAGGTAAATGAAGCAAGGCTGCCCCGTTCGCCTCAGGGCGGACGCGGGTAATTATCCCAACAGGATACTGTCAGAGTCCCTTTGTCGATGTCTCTGCTAAGCTTTGCCTGGGCTTCTTCTAGGGTCATAAGTCCGACAGAATGGAAAAAGTCATTTTCTTCATTGCTCAATTTCCGGGCGGCTTCGGAAAGGGTCACCCGATCCTGCGACGCCTGCAACTGTAAACTGGCGACATCCGACCGGTCCTGGCTGGTTCGGGCTTGGCGCGCATGGAAAGATTCAATCATTGCGCCCCATACGGTCTGTTTGTTGTTGATCTCCATGTTGCCTCCCTGGCGGTGAAAAGCGGAAATAATTTCCCTCTCGCTCGAATGAGCAAAAAGTCTGCCAGATAGAATGGAGTTAAAATTGATCCTTTCGTTGGGGGCTATCTGCAAGGCATTTTTGGAAGCGCTCTTTGGTCTTGAAGTTTGCCCCGTTCAACTGCTCCATGACACGGCTTTTTAAGGGTTTATCATGAAAATCAAACTTGAGTTCAATCTTCGCGCGCTCCCGCCAGGGACGCTTCGCGTCACCACCAGCGGCAGGAACGTCTACGCCCATACCGCGATGGAGAAGAAAATTCTCCTGGGCGAGATTGCGGAAGACCAGCTTGAAGGCACGCTCCTGGCCGCTGTGGAAGAATCGGCGCGGGCGTTGTTGCCAGACCTGGTAGTGTTTGCGCCGCTTGACGCCAAGTATCAGCCGCCTGTAATTCCCGGTGTCTGGGCGTATGGGCGCGACGCAAAGGAAGGCCCGCATTACCTGAAAGAGTTTGACGTCAACAAAAAAGCCAGCGCCCGCCTGCACGATATCGGACAGCCGCCGCTGGGGAACCTTGGCGACGCGCTCGTGGTCGGAAAGCAAAATTACAAGATCATGGGGATTGAGGCGCAGAAAAAGCACGAGGAATGGTTCTGGGTCACGGATTTGAGACTGGCACCGCCCGCCCCTGCGGCTACTGTGGCTCCTGTTGTCAGCAAACCAGCGCCGGAGGCGGCAAAGCCACCTCCTCAGACGCCTGTCGCCAGCAAACCCGCCCCTGCTGCGGCAAAGCCGCCCACTCCAGCTTCTGTTGTCAGCAAAGCCACGCCAGATAAAAAATGAAACTGACCTTTCAGAGCGAAAGCCGCATTCTGACAGCCATGTACGTCCTTGCCGCCAGGAAAACAAAGCAGACGCCGTTGAAGGAAGAGTGGCTCGATAGCGTTTTCATGTGTCCAACCCCGGACAGCGTGATGCTTGCGGGACGTTCCCCTTCGACATGCGCGCTGAAATCCCTATGGAGTTTGCCCCATCCAACCGCTCCATAACACGGCGTTACACGTCCCGAAGGAAGGTCAAAATGAAAAAGAAGGAAATGATTATCGAAGTGGTGAAGAAAATCGTTTCTCGATTGGTAAAAGGTGAGTTTGATGCTCTGAAAGAGATGGAGATGCTAGGCCCAAGCACATGCGAAGAATATGCTACCGCCTTGCATAATTATCTTCAAGGGCGGG
>JAISSL010000151.1 GCA_031273145.1 Zoogloeaceae bacterium
CGCGCGCCGAAAAAACTGGCCGATCTGGCGGGACGCAAGGTCACGATCATTCAGGAGAGCAGCAATTCCCGCGCCCTGGCGTATCGCCTGCTGGCGGCGAATGAGCTGACTGAAAAAGATGTGCAGCTCATGCCGATGGATGAATTGAAGGCAGCCGAGGCGCTGCAACAGGGCAGGCTGGATGCGCTCTTTGTCATTACCGCGCCGGATGCGCCGGTGGTGCAGGTATTGCTGCGCTCGCCGATGGTGCGCCTGATGAATTTCACGCAGGCGGAGGCATATCATCGCCGCTTTCCCTATCTGTTTCGCTTGTTGATGCCGGAAGGCGCGGTAGACCTGGTGCGGAATTATCCGCCGCAGAATACCGAACTGCTTGCAGCGACGGCCAATCTGGTTATCCGCGAGGACATGCACCCTGCCCTGCAAGCCATGATGCTTTCCGCCATGCGCGAAATTCATGGCAAGAGCGGTTTCTTTCAGAAGCGTAACGAATTTCCCGCCTATAAGGATGGCGATTTTCCGTTATCGCCGACTGCGGATCGTTTTTATACGTCCGGGCCGCCCTTCATGCAGCGATACCTGCCTTTCTGGCTGGCGGTATTCGTGGAGCGTTTCTTCATTCTTGCCATTCCCCTGTTTACGTTGCTGTTGCCGCTCTTGCGGTTTGCGCCTGCGATTTTGCGCTGGTGGAACCACTTTTTCCACCTGAAGCCGATCTATGGTCAGTTGAAGGAACTGGAGCACAGGTCGGACAAGACCCGGACGGAAGAAGAACGGCATTTTCTCATCCAGGCGCTGAACGCGATTGAGGAAGAAGCCGACAGAAAGAAGGTTCCGATTCGCTTCGCCGATACGCTCTACACCCTGAAAGCCCACATCAATCTGGTGCGGAAACGCATAGAGAAGAAAGGCGGGGGAAAAATGGCGGAAGAAAAGAACGTGTGACCCCATGCTTTTGACCATCACCTATACCGGGCAAAACACGACGGAGCTAGGTTTTCTGCTCTACAAAAACCCATATCGTCCGCAGTTCTTTGAACTGAATCACGGAAAAGCCTATGTTTTTTATCCTGAAATTTCAGATGCGCGCACCACGGCGGCATTGCTTCTGGACATTGACCCGATTGATCTGGCGCGGGGCAAGGTGGGCGCGACAGGCGGAGGGTTGTTCGATTATGTCAATGACCGGCCTTATGTCTCGTCATCCTTCATGAGTACGGCGATTGCGCGGGTGTTCGGGACGGCCATGACGGGACGCGCGGATGAACATCAGGTGCTATCCGATTCGGTGCTTGATTTGACGGCGACGGTTGTCATGCTGCCTTGCCGGGGCGACCAGACAAAACTCCATAGCGTGTTTGAACCGCTGGGCTATGAGGTTAGCTTCACGGGCTTTGTGTCCGATGAAAATTTCCCCAGTTGGGGCGAGAGCAAATATGTGAACCTGACGATTCACGGCAAGGTACGTTTGCGCGATTTGCTAAAACATCTCTTCGTGCTGATCCCGGTATTTGACCGGCAAAAGCATTACTGGGTCGGCGCGGACGAGGTGGAAAAACTGTTGCGTCTGGGGGAGGACTGGTTGGCCGACCATCCAGAAAAATCGTATATCACACACAGGTATCTGAAACGTCTGCGTCCGCTGGTCAATCTGGCGTTCGAGCGACTGGCGCTTGCCAATGCGGAGGATGGAGAAGTCCTGAACGCGGAACCGGAAGAGGCGGAAGAAAAACCCGACAAGAAGCTGAATCTGAACAAGCAGCGCCTTGGCAGCGTGGTTGCCGCGCTGAAAAATTGCGGCGCAAAACGGGTGATTGACATTGGCTGCGGCGAGGGGAATCTGCTCAGGCTTCTCATCAAGGAAGGCCAGTTTACCCATATCGCGGGGGTAGACGTATCCCATGTCGCGCTCGAACGGGCAAGCGAAAAACTGAAGCTGGATCGCGCCGGGGAAGCCATGCGCGAACGGGTGAAGCTCTTCCAGGGTTCGCTTACCTACAAGGATGCGCGTTTTGCCGGTTTTGACGCCGCCTGCGTGGTTGAGGTCATAGAGCATCTGGATGTTTCCCGCCTCAATGCCTTTGAGCGGGTCTTGTTCGAGTTTGCCAGGCCTTCCGTGGTGGTGCTCACCACGCCGAATGGGGAATATAACGTGAACTATGCCAACCTGCCTGAAAGCGGCTTGCGGCACGAAGACCATCGCTTTGAATGGACGCGGGCAGAATTTCGCAGTTGGGCGGGCAGGGTAGCAGGACAATTCGGCTATGCGGTACAGTTTTCGGAAATCGGCGATGTGGATGAAACTTTCGGCGCGCCAACCCAGATGGGAGTGTTCACGTTATGCGAATAGAGATTCCTGAAATCGCGGTGGTGGCGCTGATCGGCGTATCCGGCAGCGGCAAATCCACGTTTGCGAAGCGTTATTTCAAGCCGACGGAAGTGCTGTCTTCCGACTATTTCCGCGCCCTCGTTTCAGATGACGAAAACAATCAGGAGGTGACCAGGCAAGCGTTTGACACGCTCTATTATGTTGCCAACAAGCGTCTGGAACTGGGGCATATGACGGTGATTGACGCGACGAATGTGCAGAAGGAAGCGCGCGTCCCGGTTATTCAGCTTGCCAGGGAACAGGATTGCCTTGCCGTTGCCATCGTTCTGGATATTCCAGAGAGAATTTGCAGGGCGCGCAACGATCAACGCCCCGACCGCAATTTCGGCGGTCACGTCATCACCCGCCAGGGAGAGCAGTTGCGCCGCTCGATCCGTTCCCTGCAAAAAGAGGGATTTCGCTATGTCTACGTGCTGAAAGGCGAAGAAGAGATAGACGCGGTAGAAATTGTGCGTCAACCCCTCTGGAATGACAAAAGGGGCGAATGCGGCCCCTTCGACATCATCGGCGATGTTCACGGCTGTTTCGATGAACTTTGCGCCTTGCTTACCCAGCTTGGGTATGCGGTCGACAAGGAAAATTGTGTGGCCGTTCCGCCAGAAGGACGCAGGGCGGT
>JAISSL010000176.1 GCA_031273145.1 Zoogloeaceae bacterium
AGCCGGGCGGATGCCGGAAAAGAGGATTCTGCTTCGGTCTGGCCGGAAAAGGGAGCGGTGGAGTATCGCGTCTCCTATGGCGAGAGCGGGCCGACGCTTGGTCAGGCGCATTATTCGTGGTCGCACGACGGCAAAAAATACCAGATGCGGCTTGCCCTGAAAACGACAGGCGCGGTAGCGGCGCTGCACAAATTCGATTACGTGCAGATGAGCCAGGGCGACATCGAAAAAGAGGGCTTGCGTCCGTTGCAATTCGATGTCAATCATCAGGGCAAGCCGCCGGACATGGCGCTGTTCGACTGGGACGAAAAATCCGGCGCGCGGGTGAGTATCCGCCGTGGCGGAAAGGAACGGAAAAATCTGGAACTTGCGCCGGGAGATCAGGATGTCCTCAGCATCTGGCGGCAGATCGGTCATGTGGATAAACTGCCGGATAACCTGCTCGTAGTCGCCAACAAGAGCGCCCGCCGCGCCAAGGTCGTAAGCCTTGGGGATGCCACTCTCAAAGTGCCGGCAGGCCAATTTGCGACCCGGCATTTCAATTCCCGCTCCGACGATGGCCGCCAACGCCTCGATTTCTGGCTGGCAAGCAGTCATCACATGGTTCCGGTTCGCATCATCCTTGGCGACAGTAACATCATGGGTTCGCTTGTTCTGGAAGCAACGGCGCTCCACATCCCCGCGCCCGACCCAAAATGAAAAACCGCTCAACAAAAACGCCCGGTTCTCCGGGCGTTCAGGTTATGTCGTGACGCAGGGCAGGGCGCGCTTATGCTTGCAATAAAGAAATGGCCGCAGCAAAAATCGCGCGTAACTCTTCCATTCTTCCATGAAAAGACAGATGCGAAGCCTCGTTCCATCGGTTACGGTCACGGCTTATTATGTCAATATCTAGCTTGTAACCGGCCTCGTATGCCAACTGTTTCATGAATTCTCTTGTCGACCTTCCATTACCTTCCCGAAATGGATGTAACGCATTTATATCCCCATAAACTTCTGTGAATTTACTGACAAACTCTTTCTTTTCCAACCCGCGCAGAAAATTATCTTTTTCCAGTCGTTTGTGAATATCTTTCATGAAAGAATCAAGATATTCAACTGCCGCAAAAGTATCCCCCTTTGATATGCCAATCGTCCGTGACTTGCCCGCCCACTGATAAACATCCTGAAAAAGATGCTTATGGTAGGCTTGCAAATGCTTCATATCAAAGTTTCCTTTGATCGGTTTCCTTTCAAGTTCTGCGGCGCGTCGAGCTGTTGCCCGATATTCGGCTTCTCTCAATGCCTCTTCGTCGCGCAGATCGAATTTGTTTTTCAGGACATACGTTCCGGGATAAACATATGGATCAGCCATCATGCAACCCTCTGGCGTCTGTTTGATTCATCCCGCTCACCGAGGTTTTTCCTCTCAAGCGCGCGCGCCTGTTTAACTACGATTCGCAGGTATTCATCACCGGAAATTTCTTCGTTGACAAACTTGTTCCACAAGTCCACATCTTCTTGAGTAGGGTCAAACCCTTCAATAATGGAACTAGCCCATGCCTGCTTTGCGGCTTCAATTCTACGAGCGTCTACCATGATTTTCTCCTTCATTGGGTTTTGCGCGGCTTTTGAGCACGCCCTTGTTTTACCATGCCCACCATTCACAAGGATGTTGAAGGCTTTGGCATAGTGGTTCCTGGGCACAAGGCAATTATCCGCCTGTGCGGTGATTTTTTCAAGCGCAACACGCGGTAAGCGCAACTCAACGCGCACGGTCTCTCTCTGCAAGCCCCGTGCTGTGCGATAATTGCCCTCTCCCTAGAGATACACAAGGATTTCATACATGGCATTGTTTCAGATTTCCGAGCCGGGCGAATCGGCCAGTCCGCACCAGCGCCGTCTGGCGGTCGGAATTGACCTGGGCACGACTCATACCCTGGTCGCTACCGTAAAAAGCGGCATGGCGGTCGTCCTGAACGATGAGGAAGGCAGGCCGCTCCTGCCTTCGGTCGTCCGCTACGCGCTAGAAGGCGAGGTGGAGACCGGCTATGCGGCGCAACGCTGGCAAACGCAGGATTCCAAAAACACCATCGCTTCCATCAAACGCTTCATGGGGCGCGGCAGGCAGGACATCGCGCACATCGAATCCATGCCCTACGACTTTATGGATGCGCCCGGCATGGTGCGCCTCAAGACCCGCGCCGGAGAAAAAAGCCCGGTGGAAATTTCGGCGGAAATTCTGAAGGCAGCCAAAATCCGGGCAGAAGCGCATTTAGGCGGCGAGCTGGTCGGCGCGGTCATTACCGTCCCGGCTTATTTTGACGATGCCCAACGACAGGCGACCAAGGATGCCGCCCGGCTGGCTGGCATCCACGTCCTGCGTCTTTTGAGCGAACCGACGGCGGCTGCCCTTGCCTATGGGCTGGATAACGCGGCAGAGGGGATTTACGCCATCTACGACCTGGGCGGCGGCACGTTTGATATTTCCATTTTGCGTCTTGCCAAAGGCGTGTTTGAAGTGCTGGCAACGGGCGGCGATTCCGCGCTGGGCGGGGATGATTTCGACCAGCGCATTTTCTGCTGGATACTTTCCGAGGCCGATTTGCCGCCCCTCTCCCCGGAAGACGCGCAGCAACTGATGACTTCTGCCAGAGAAGCCAAGGAATTCCTTTCCCGGCACGATACCGCGCCGCTCACCATCCGCCTTGCCAGCGGCAAGGTGGTGAATCTGACTTTGGAAGCGCGAGCGTTTGCGGAAATTTCCGGCACGCTGGTCAGCAAAACCTTGCAGGCTGTCCGCAAAACGCTGCGGGATGCCCAACTGCGCCCGGACGAGATCAAGGGCGTGGTCATGGTCGGCGGCGCAACCCGGATGCCGCAGGTGCAACGCGCGGTTGCCGAATTTTTTGGGCGCGACCCCTTGAACAATCTTGACCCGGAAAAGGTGGTCGCGTTGGGCGCGGCGATTCAGGCCAATCTGCTGGCTGGGAACCGGATGGGCGAGGACTGGCTGTTGCTGGATGTCATCCCGCTTTCTCTGGGCGTGGAAACGATGGGCGGCCTGACGGAAAAAATCATTCCCCGCAACAGCACGATTCCGGTGGCGCGCGCCCAGGAATTCACGACCTTTCGGGATGGGCAGACCGCGATGGCGATTCACGTTGTGCAGGGCGAACGGGAAATGGTCGGCGATTGTCGCAGCCTTGCCCGCTTTGAGTTGCGGGGCATTCCCCCGATGGTGGCGGGCGCGGCGCGCATTCGCGTCACCTTTCAGGTGGATGCGGATGGGCTTTTGTCCGTTTCTGCAGAGGAACAGACTTCCGGCGTGGAAGCGGGCGTGACCGTCAAGCCTTCCTATGGTTTATCCGACGATGAAATTGCCGCCATGCTGAAGGATTCCCTTGCCCACACGCGGGATGACGCAAGCCGCCGCGCCTTGAAAGAAGCGCAGGTGGAAGGGCAACGCCTGATTGAAGCGACGCAGACGGCCTTGAAGGAAGATAAGCATCTGCTGGAGGCGCGGGAGATTGCCCGCATCGAGGCCGCTATCGCGCATCTGCAAGCCCTGCTCTTGAGCGATAATCGGCGGCAGATCACGGTTGCGCTGGATGATCTGGCGGCGGAAACCCAGGAATTCGCGCATCGTCGGATGGATCAGGGTGTGCAAAGGGCATTGGCGGGCAAGAATCTGGAAGAATTGAGCCAGCTTGCCGCAACCGCAACAAATTCTGAAACTCTGGAAAAAGCCGAGACGCCATGACCCGCATCATCGTATTGCCCAGTGAAGCGCATTGTCCCGGCGGCGCGGTTCTGGAAGCCGCGCCGGGGCAAACCCTCTGCGACGCGCTGCTTGCAAACGGGATTGACATTGACCACGCCTGCGAAATGTCCTGCGCCTGCACCACCTGCCACGTTATCGTGCGAGAGGGCTTTGCATCCCTTGCCCCCGCCGATGAGTGCGAAGAAGATATGCTCGACAAAGCCTGGGGACTGGAACCGGCGTCCCGCCTTTCCTGTCAGGTCACGTTGGGAGATACCGAGCTGGTGGTGGAAATTCCGCGCTACAGCATCAATCAAAACCGTAGCGGATAAGGAAGGAAAAAGATGAAATGGATTGATACCTTCGAGATTGCGATGGCGCTCGCGGATACCTACCCGGAGTATGATCCGGCGCGTATCAACTTTGTGGACTTGCGCGATTGGGTCATGCGACTGCCGGATTTTGACGACCTGCCCGAACGCTGCAACGAAAAGATTCTGGAAGCCATCCAGCAAGCCTGGCTGGATGAGCAATA
>JAISSL010000179.1 GCA_031273145.1 Zoogloeaceae bacterium
TTTCTTCCGAACGCATCCTTCCCACCCGCCCCGGAAGGCGATTCCTGAACCAGCTTCTCACGCGCTTCCTGCCCTAGACGTTTTCGAGTTGAGAATGTACATTCTCCCCTCACCCGGAGGTCTTGCGTCTCCCTCGTCATTCCCGCGTAGGCGGGAATGACGAGGGAGCGCGAATCTCCTCCTTTTCTGGACGCAACTTGACATTGCCGCCTGCAAGACAATTGCCCAAGCGCAGCTTGCGTTTGCAAGACGCAATGATTTATAGTGAGCGCCTCGTTCGCTGACGAGCAGTGGACAGGCAATGTTCGGGAATGGCGTAAGTAGCCGTTTCCGTACCGTCGGAAAATCCTATCCTGCAAGATTTCCGGCGGTTTTTTCATTTCGCTGGCTCTAAAAACCCAACCCAAACGGAAAATCATGAACAAGGTTCCTCTTACCCTGACAGGCGCGGAAAAACTCCGGGCGGAGTTGCACCGCCTGAAAACCGTTGATCGTCCCAATGTCATTGCGGCCATTGCCGAGGCGCGTTCGCATGGCGACCTTTCGGAAAACGCGGAATACGACGCCGCCAAGGAGCGGCAAGGCTTTATCGAAGGGCGCATCCGGGAAGTGGAAGGCAAACTCGCCAACGCCCAGATCATTGACCCCAAATTGCTGGATGCCGATGGTCGTTGCGTATTCGGCGCGACGGTGGATATGGAAGATCAGGCATCCGGCGAAGCCGTGACCTACAAGATCGTCGGCGAAGACGAGGCGGACATTCGGAAAGGCAAAATTTCGGTAAGCGCCCCGATTGCCCGCGCCCTGATTGGGAAATACGCGGGTGACGTGGTGGAAGTGCAGGCGCCGGGCGGCAAACGGGAATTTGAAATTCTCGATGTGCGCTACGAATAACGAAATCTTTCCGCCATGCGCCGCCTTGCCAATCTGCTGTTTCAGATCACCCTTACCGCCTGGGCGGGCGGTTTGTGGGCGATTGGCTATCTGGTCGTGCCCACCCTGTTTTATACGCTGGAAAATCGCGTGCTTGCCGGTCAAATTGCGGGTTCGCTCTTTTCCGCCTCTGGCCGGATGTCGCTTGTGGCAGGCGCTTTTATCGCCCTGTTTCTGCTCATCCGCCAGAAACGCGCCTGGAAAACTCTTGCGCTCTGGCTCGTTGTGCTGATGCTCATTCTGACGGCGGTCATGCTCTTTGGCATTCAGCCGATGATGGCGCAGATGAAGCTGGATGCCCTGCCGCTGGATGTTATGGAAAGTCCATTGCGCGACCGTTTTGTGGCCTGGCACGGCATTTCCAGTTCTCTCTATCTGCTGGAAAGCTGCCTCGCGTTGGGACTGGTGCTGCGCGTGGGCTGGAAGTGGGAACCGTAAGCAGCTTTAGCGCAGGCGGGAATTCAGTGCTTTTGCATCTCCCACTCGTCATTCCCGTCTTCGCGGCCTTCAATCCCGCGGGGCGCTCTCTCCCAACACCTTGAAGGCTTCATCGCGCAACTGGACGAGAAGGGCGTCGCCGTTGTCGGTCACGCGAAACGCGCCGTAACGCGCCGGTTCGTAGCGTTCTCCCTGCCCTTCCTCAAAGAAAAACGCATTCGGCAGACGATAGCGGAAGCGGATTTCATCGTTCGGCAAGGCCGAATGCCCATCGTCGGCGCGCGCAAAATGCGCGACCTGATTTTCGTCGAGTTTCAGGATGATGATTTGATTCTTGCTGGCCTTGTCGCTGATTTCATTGGTCAGCGCAAAACGCAACGCCATGTAATCGCCCTGCATCAGCGAGCGCGGGTCGACTGGCGCAAGGGGCAGGAAAATGACGCGCCCCTGTTCGATGAAGCGTTCCTTCTGAACGATGTTCCAGTTGAGCAGCGCCAGAATGAGGATACCGACAGCCACGGCAATCAGGACGCGCGGCGGGGTTTTGCCAAGGTTCATGCTTTTTCTCCCTCGTTGGGTTCCGCTTGCGGCAGGAATGTGTGACCAAGCGCCAGGAGCAGCAACAGCGTCATCCCCAGGAAAGAGAGCATCAGCGATTTGAACAGCAAGGTGTCTTGAAGCGCGTAGTAATAGAAGCCTACCGACCAGAGCAGTTGCGCGATGCCGATTCCTTCCAGCAACCGATCCCGTTGCGAAAAGCCGAGGAAGAATACCGCCAGAGCGAACAAAGCCAACTGCACTGGCCAGGTTCCCGCCGCCAGCAGCAGCGCGAGCACCCAGACGCCCATGTTTTTCGAGGCAAAAGGCTTGCCCGTCACCTTTCTTAACAGGGAATACACAATCCCCAGCCAGACGAGGATCAGGCCGCCTTGTTCCAGAATGCTGTTTTGGATATAGTCGAAATCCAGCAGATACGACGGTTCTTGTATGATCGGAGCGAAAAACGGATCCAGGCAGAGCGCCAGCGCAACGGCAGGCCAAAGCCGGAATGCTCGCCACTGAAAATGCAGCACAACCGCCAGTGCTGCCAGACACAGCGGCATGAACAGTTCGGTGTTTCCCCATTCAAAATACATCGCGCCGCGCAGGAAAAACAGAGCAGCCAATGCGCTCAAAAAACGGTTGGGTAGATAGGGGATGGCGACCAGAACGATGGCCTCAAAGAACGCCGCCTGCAACCAGAAACTCTCCCCCGTCCTGAGAGTGTTCGAGCCGCTGGCCTGAAAAATTGCGCTCAATACCAGTGCCTGCCCCAAAAGCGCCGCAATAAAAAGAATCTGCTCGACGAATGCCGAGAATGGCGAAGCGGTTTGTTTGCGAAAGTACCAGGCGGCCAAGGCGCAGGCCGCGATTCCAAGGATGGCGCGCGCTTCTGCGTTTTCAAGCAGGATTTTCTCCAGGAACAAGACGGTAAAAAGCAGAACGGAAAGGAGAAAGAACCCGGCTGAAATCCATGCCGCTCCCCCCAGCATCACTTTGACGTACCAGGGGGAACCTTCGCCAAACGCGGCGGGGTCGGCGGGCATGTTGCCCTGTACCAGCCCGGCATTGACCAGGGTCTGCCAGAACATTTCGGGCGTCTCCCGAATTGCAAAAATTTTCATGGCGAAGTCTCCTGGTTATTTTCGGCAGTGGGTTTGCCCTGCAAGGCTTGTCGTTCGTTCTCTTTCATCTCGCGGGCAACCTGTCGCAACCAGTAAGCCGCACCCGCCGTCGCCAGCATGGAGATCAAGCCAAGAATAAAAAAATTACTTGAGTCAGTAACGCTCATGAGGCCCCTGCTGCCATCCATCAGCAAGATACGCCCCAACCATGTCATCCCCACCACGATCAGACTCAACGCGCCGCCTGCCAGCATGAACAGATCGGGCACCTTGCGGCGATAACCAGCATACAGACCCGCCAGCACAA
>JAISSL010000248.1 GCA_031273145.1 Zoogloeaceae bacterium
ATCATGTTCTTGCCCAGCGGATGATTGATCGCCGTCTTGCCGCCCACCGAAGAATCCACCTGCGCCAGCAGGGTCGTTGGAATCTGGATAAAAGGCATCCCGCGCTGATAGCAGGCGGCGGCAAAACCAGCCATGTCGCCAATCACCCCGCCGCCCAAGGCAATCAGGGTGCTGTTGCGCTCATAATGCGCGGCAAGCAGGGCATCGAAAATGCCTTGCAAAGTCTGCCAGTTCTTGTATTTCTCGCCATCGGGCAGGATGATCTCCAGCGGGCAAACGCCCAACTGCGCCAGGGTATCGCGCAAGGCGGCAAGATAAAGCGGCGCAACCGTCTCATTCGTCACGACCGCAACCGATGTTCCGGCAAGGTGCGGGGCGATGAGTTCTGGATTTTGCAGGATGCCGCGCCCGATATGAATCGGATAACCGCGTCCAGACAGGTCTACGTGCAGGGTTCGCATACCTTGGTAAATTCCTTGAAAAGAAACTGAACCAGCAGATACAACGGCATTTCGCCACAATGCACCACACAATGCGCGATCTCACGATAGAGCGGATCGCGCTCGGCATAAAGACGCTCCAGACGTTCCAGCGGATTTTCCACCTGCAACAAGGGGCGGTTTTTGTCATAGCGGGTACGTTCCACAAGCAGCGCGGGCGCGGCCTCCAGATAAACCGTCCAGCCCCGCTCACGCAACAACGCGCGGTTTTGCGCGTCCAGCACCGCGCCGCCGCCCGTCGCCAGCACCACATTCTGCCGCGCCGTCAGATCCCCTATGACTTGCGCCTCCCGCCTGCGAAACCCCGCCTCGCCCTCAATCTCGAAAATAATCGGAATGCGAACGCCCGTCCGGGCTTCGATTTCATGGTCGGAATCCAGAAAATCGCGCGCCAGACGCTTCGCCAAGTGGCGTCCCACGGTCGTTTTGCCCGATCCCATCAGGCCGACCAGATGAAGATTCATGTTTTTGTCCACCCCGATATTCTATGCGACTTCCTGCCAATCCATTAAACTCTTGCGCCATGAACGCTTTTTTGCAACCATCCCCCCCGCTTCGCATTCTCGTGCTCGGCATCGGCAATCTGCTCTGGGCAGACGAAGGCTTTGGCGTGCGCGCCGTTGAGGCTCTGGCGACAGGCTGGCGCTTCCCGGACACCGTAACCCTGCTGGATGGCGGAACCCAGGGACTCTACCTGTTGCCGCAGGTGCAGGAAGCAGACGCGCTTTTGGTGTTCGACGCGATTGATTACGGCGATGCGCCGGGAACCTTGCGGGAAGTCGTAGACGATGCCGTGCCGCGCTTCATGGGCGCAAAAAAGATGAGCCTGCACCAGACCGGCTTTCAGGAAGTCCTCTCCGCTGCGGAACTGACCGGAAAATTGCCGGGAAAACTGGTGCTGATCGGCGTGCAGCCGGAAACTCTGGAAGATTTTGGTGGTAGCCTGTCTTCTGTCGTTCGGGAAAAAATACCGCAGACGCTGGAACGCGCCCTTCACTGGCTCGCACAATGGAATGCGCCGGGAGAAGCAAAAGAAGGACGTTGCGAAAATCATACAGATGCGCTCTCACTCGCCGCCTATGAAGCGGGGCGGCCTGCCGCCTCGTGTGCCTGGCGCAAGGGCGACGCGCGATTTCTCAATCTGCTGGGCGAACCCGGAGCAAGCTGATGTGCGTTGGCATTCCCATGCAGGTCATTGAACCGGGCGAATGCTTCGCCCGCTGCCGGGGCAGAAACGGCGAAGCTTGGCTTGACATGCGCTTGATTGGCAACCAGCCGAAGGGCGCGTGGGTACTCGCCTTTGCCGATGTGGCGCGGGAAGCGCTCGATGCCGACCGCGCCGCCCTGATTAACGCCGCATTGGACGCGCTGGAAGGCGTACTTTCCGGCGAGACTTCTGCCGCCGCGCTCGATGCCTTTTTCCCCGACCTCGCCAGAAAAGCCCCCGAACTGCCGGATTTTCTGAAGCCAGGTTGATAGAGTAGGCAGTTCGTGTAGTCAAACGAAAAGGCGTGCAGGATTCAACAATTTTTCTTCGAAAATATTGGTTATCTATATATAATGTTGCCACCAAACTCACGGAGGTATTGTACATGAAGCGGTTGTGGCGACTGTTGTTATGGTTGTTTAACAGAAGGTTTTTCGGGGAATTTTGGCTGCTTTGGGGCAACAAGTTGTCCAACAATTTCCGGCAGAGAAATGATGGCGAACTCACGCTCAGGCGGCGCATGGACGACCAGCTATGCCTTGAGCGGCACGGTTACAAGGTGTTTTCCCAAAACGACGAAGACGGCATCATCGCCGAAATTTTCAGCAGAATCGGCGTTACAAACAAGGTTTTTGTTGAGTTCGGCGTCCAGAACGGGTTGGAGTGCAACACCCACTTCCTCCTCCACAAGGGCTGGAACGGGCTGTGGATTGAGGGGGACGCCAAAAGCTGTGCAAGCATTCGGAAGCTGTTTTCGGTTCCCATTGAAAGTGGACGGCTGAAAGTGGTCAATGCATTCATAGACAAAGACAATATCAATGGCATAATCGGGGGGGGGGGGGTCAATGGCGAGATTGACCTACTTTCCATTGACATTGACGGAAATGACTACTGGGTTTGGGAAGCGATTAGCTGCATACAACCACGGGTAGTCGTCATCGAATACAACGCCAAATTTCCGCCCGACTTCGAGTGGGTCATGGAATACAACAAAAATCACATCTGGAACGGCAACGACAAGCATGGCGCGTCCCTGAAGTCCCTTGAACTCCTAGGGCAAAAATCTGGCTACCAGCTCGTTGGCACCAACTTAAATGGGGTGAACGCTTTCTTCGTGAAACAGGATGCCACTGGCAACCTCTTCGCGCAACCGGCTACGGCAGAAAACCTCTACAACCCACAGAGATGGAACATCCAATACATCAGCGGACACCCGGCAACAGAGTACGTCGGCACTTAGAGCGTTTTCGATTCAGTCGAGTACACTTTTGCGCGGCATCTCTTTTAAGCGCGCGATTCCACTGAATTTGTCCGTAGGGGCGGCGAATGCCGCCCGCAAGACCAGCAGGGCATCAGGGGAATACCGACAGGGCGTATTGGTAGCGGGCGTCAATTGCGCCTAAGAGGCTTAAGTTATCCTTGTCCCAATCAATCTCCAGGGCGCGGCAGGCGATGGAAGAGAGGCGGGAAACATAGTTCAAATCCCGATGCGGCAAATCCAGCGCCTGCACAATCATTTCCGCCAGATGCACCGAAGCGACAATCGGGTTCCCGGCAATCTTGTCGGCCGGGGCATGGTGATGGGCAATCGCGTCAGTAATCTCCTTGGGCAATTGCCAGTGTTCGGCAATAATGCGCCCGACTTCGCAATGGTCAACGCCGAACATGGCGCGTTCCGCCTCGCTGATTTCCACGTTGTGCACCTCTACCTGCAAGCGAACCTGCTGGAATTCCAGAGGCCGAACATAGGCCAGCCAGAATTGACCCACGTCATGCAGCAGCCCGGCCACCAAGGCTTCATCATGATTGCATTTGACCCTGGAAGCCAGTTCCTTTGCGGCAATGCCGGCCGCCAGGGAATGCGACCATTGCAGATGTTGACTGGCAAGATTCTTGTTGGAACCTGAAATACAGGTTGTCAGGACAATTTCCCGAATCTGCGCGAAGCCAATCAGGGAAACAGCCGTATAGACATCCCGCACTTCCGGCCAGCCTTCATTTCGCAAGAGCCGGTTGGCGGTCGAAAGAACGCGCCCGGCCAGAATCGGGTCGCGCTCGACGTGCTGCGCCATCACCATCATGCCGGCATTTTCGTCTTCCAGATCGGACAGAAGCCCATAGACAGCCGGAGGGAAAGCAGGCAGGTTAACCACTTCCTGTTGGATTTTTTCGGGGGTAATCAGGATGGACATTTTTCTCTCTCCCTTCAGGCGGTACGGTAGGCCAGCACCGCCTCAAAAAAGGCGCGGGTTTCCGGGTCGCCCAAGTCGGCATGATAAAAAATGGTCTGCAACCGCTTGATCTGATCCATTTCAAAGCATTCCCGCGCCATCTGCCCGCGATAATCCTCTTCCTGCACGCACACGTATTGGGCATGATGCGCCCGCAATTGCGCGAGATTGGCCTGGGTCAGAACATGATCCACCGGAAGATTCAGCACGACCCTGCCCTGCTCCATGAGCATGAGCGGCCTTGCCAGAACCATATCGGGCGCAACCATGAAAAGCGGCAAAAAGCGAAGACGTAAGGACATGAGATTCTCCCCGAAAAACGGAAATGACAGGGCAGGACATCTGAAAGAAAAGTTTATTCTAAGCGTTTTCCATTCCGGCACGCACAATTTTTGCGCCTGCTTTTCCTGTCGCTTGCAGTGCCGATGGTTCTTCAATCGCCATCTGCAAAACCCTTACTCCGCGCGCATTTGCGGGAACAGGATCACGTCGCGGATCGCGGGTTTGTCGGTCAGCAACATCACCAGCCGGTCAATGCCAATCCCGCAGCCGCCGGTCGGCGGTAAGCCGTATTCAAGGGCGCGGATGTAATCCGCGTCGTAATACATGGCTTCTTCCGCGCCCGCTTCCTTGGCTTTTGCCTGCGCCATGAAGCGTTCCGCCTGATCTTCCGGGTCGTTCAACTCGGAAAAGCCGTTGGCAATTTCGCGTCCGGCAATGAAAAGCTCGAACCGTTCGGCAACTTCCGGGTTGCGGTCGGATGCGCGCGCCAGCGGCGAGACCTCAACCGGATAATCCAGAATGAAGGTCGGCTCCCACAATTGGCCTTCGGCGCAGGCTTCAAAAAGCTGCAATTGCAG
>JAISSL010000021.1 GCA_031273145.1 Zoogloeaceae bacterium
GGCGTCAAACTGCTCTCCACCGGTGGCACGGCGCGGCTCCTGAAAGATGCGGGACTTGCCGTTACCGAAATTGGCGACTACACCGGCTTTCCCGAAATGCTTGATGGCCGGGTAAAGACCCTGCATCCGAAAGTGCACGGCGGCATTCTCGCCCGCCGCGACCTGCCGGAACATCTGGCGACGCTTGACGCGCACGGCATCCCCACCATTGACCTCGTTTGCGTCAACCTCTATCCGTTCAGGGCAACCGTCGCCAAACCCAATGTCACGCTGGAAGAAGCCATCGAAAACATTGACATCGGCGGCCCCGCAATGGTGCGCTCCGCCGCCAAGAATTACGCGGGCGTTGCCATCGTCACCGATCCGGCGGATTACGCCGCGCTTCTCGCGGAAATGCAGGCCAACGCGGGCGCGTTGCCGCTTGCCACCCGTTTTGGTCTTGCCAAAAAAGCCTTCACCCACACCGCCCGCTACGACAGCATGATTGCCAACTGGCTGACCGGCGAACCGGAAGGCGTCGAAGCCGCCCCCGCTTCTCCCGCCCCGGCTCCGACGATTTTCCCCGAACGTCTGCAACTATCCTTCGACCGCGTGGAAACTCTGCGCTATGGCGAAAACCCGCACCAGCAGGCTGCTTTCTACCGCGAACCGCAAGCCATCGCGGGCAGCATCTCCGCCTACCGGCAATTGCAGGGCAAGGAACTCTCCTACAACAACATCGCCGATTCCGACGCGGCCTGGGAATGCGTCAAGACCTTCCCGGAAGCGGCCTGTGTCATCGTCAAGCACGCCAACCCCTGCGGCGTTGCCATTGCTCCCAATCTGTGCGGCGCTTACGAAAAGGCGTTCCAGACCGATTCCACTTCCGCTTTCGGCGGCATTCTCGCCTTCAACGGCACGGTGGATGCCGACGTGGTGGAGGCCATGAACGCACGCAAACATTTCGTCGAAGTGCTGATTGCCCCGGCCTTCACGCCCGCCGCGATGAGCCTGCTGCAAACGAAGCAAAACCTGCGCGTGCTGGAAGTGCCGCTTGCCAGCGGTCAGCATACCCTTGAATTCAAACGGATTGGCGGCGGCCTGCTCTCGCAGACGCTGGATGCCTTCCGCGTCGCCCCGGAAAACCTTAAAACCGTTACCCAAAAAGCGCCGACGCCCGAACAAATCAAGGACCTCCTCTTTGCCTGGCGCGTTGCCAAGTTCGTCAAATCGAACGCCATCGTCTTTTGCGGCGGCGGCATGACGCTGGGCGTGGGCGCGGGGCAGATGAGCCGCGTCGACTCCACCCGCATCGCCAGCATCAAGGCGGGCAATGCCGGGTTATCGCTTGCCGGTTCCGTGGCGGCGTCGGATGCCTTCTTTCCCTTCCGCGACGGCCTGGACGTGATTGCGGAAGCGGGCGCAACCGCTGTCATCCAGCCCGGCGGTTCCATGCGCGACGAAGAGGTGATTGCCGCCGCCAATGAGCATGGGCTGGCGATGGTCTTTACCGGCATCCGGCACTTCCGGCACTGATTTTTTGCCTTTTCCTCTTTGCAAAAAAATTCAAAAGGCCATCCATCCCGGTGTTATATTCTGCCACTTGAGAGAAAGAATCGCTATGGAACCCAAAGACGCGCAAACCCTGATGAATCTCGTCAAAAACGGACAGGTCGTCCTCTGCAATCTGGCGCCGGACATGTTTTGCCCGGTAGTTGCCGTTCAGCCGGACAAGATGCTCGTGACCCTGGTAGGCCCGGACGGAGACGAGCTGAAAGAAGTCACGAACTCGCTGGTTCATGCCGCGCGCGAGCGGTTTTTCGTGACGCAGGAAATTCCCTGGTAAGGCGCTCGCGCCACACGTTTTTGAGACACTTCCTGAATCGGGAAAGATGCCATGTTATTGAAACAACGCCTGCTTGCTTTTGTTGCCGTCCTGCTGATCGTCGTGATTGCGGTGCTGTCGGGGCAGATACGCACGGAAATCATCAGCGGGATTCGGCAGGAAGTCAAGGCGGCCATTCACGGCAACCGCGCCGCCATGATGTACTGGGTCGCGCAGCGCCGCGCCGCAATCGAAGCGACGGCAGAAAGGCTGGCGCGCGCGGACGATCCCATTCCCTTCCTGCTCGCCGGAAAGGACGCGGGACGCTTCGATCAGACTTTCGTGGGCTATGAAAACAAACAGATCATCTATCATCTGGCGGACAAAACCCCGCCCGCAGGGTACAACCCCACGGTGCGTCCCTGGTACATAGCCGCCGAAAAAACGCGAACCACCATCATTACCGAGCCTTACATCTGCGCCAGTACCAGACAACCCTGCATCACCGTGGCGCGATCTATCTCCTCCAGAACGCCGAGCGTCGTCGGCGGCGACATCTCGCTTGAGGAAATCATCCTGCTCGTCAATTCGATTGAATTGCGCGATGAGGGTTATGCCTTTCTGGCGACCCGCGACGGGAAAATCGTCGCGCACTCAAAGCCCGATTCCGCATTGCAGCCGGTTGATAAGGTCATCCCCGGATTCAATGCGGCGTTCCTGAAAACGGCGGATGTCGACGCCCATCCGCATGAATTCGAGAGCGAAGGCGTGCCGCAATACGTGACCGCCGCGCCGATTCCCGGCACCGACTGGGTACTGTGCCTCGTGTTTGAAAGAACCATGGCATTATCCCCCTTGCGTTATCTGCTTGGGGGATTGCTGCTTGCCGGTCTGATCGTCGCGTTCCTGGGAATACCCACCGCCAGATTCAAAACCCGATAATCACGGCACGCCAGACAGGATCACGCCCACCATGCCCATTTCCTCATCCAGCTTCTTCATGCAACGCCTTCGAGACGGTTTGAGACTACTTTCAATCTGGAGAGAAACCATGTCATTGCAGCAGCGTTTGTTTGCTTTTGTGGTCATCTTTCTGATCGTCGTGATCGTGGGAATGTCGGGAGGCATGTATCGGAAGATGCACACGGAAATCGTGAGCGGAGTGCGTCAGGAAGTCAGGGCGGTCATTAACGGCAACCGCATTGCCCTGATGTACTGGGTCGCGCAGCGACGCGCCGCAATCGAAGCGATTGCGGAAAGACTGGCGCTTGCGAACGATCCTGTCCCCTTTCTGATCGTCGGGAAAAACGCGGGGCGTTTCGACCAGACTTTCGTGGGTTATGAAGACAAACGAATCATCTACCACCTGGCGGATAAAAAACCCCCCGCAGGGTACAACCCAACGGTGCGTCCCTGGTACATCGAGGCCGAAAAAACGCGCAACACCATCGTTTCCCAACCTTACATCTGTACCAGCACCCAACAGCCCTGCATCACCATAGCGCGGTCGGTATTCGCCAAAACGCCGAGCGTCGTCGGCGGAGACATCTCGCTTGCGGAAATCACCCTGCTCGTCAATTCGATTCAATTGCACAATGACGGCTATGCCTTTCTTGTCACCCGCGACGGAAAAATCGTCGCGCATCCACAACCCGATTCGGCACTGAAGCCGGTCGAGGAGGTCATCCCCGGATTCAATGCGGAAATACTGATAACCGCAGATGCCAACGCCACGCCGCATGAATTCGTGAGCGAAGGCATCCCCAAATACATGGTCGCCGCGTCCATTCCCGGCACGGACTGGGTACTGTGCCTCGTAGTTGACCGGGCTATGGTGTTGTCCCCCTTGCGCTATCTGCTTGGAGGGCTGCTGCTCGCCGGCCTGATCGTCGCGTTCCTGGGAATGCCAATCGCCAGATCCAAAACCCAACCGCAAGGCTAAGTTCATGTTTTTTGGAGTCAGTCATGCGAGCTATTAAAAACCTTCGTTTAGGCGCATTGTGCCTGTCTTTTATTTTTACCACGGGTTGTACCACTATGGCAGAAGCGTTTACCGACACGTTTTGCCAGGGCATTGGCATTATGGGAGGCGGTTCCGATAGTTTATGGGCGACGGTTACGTTTCCTGTTTGTTTGGCGGTAGGGTTGCCCGTTTTTGCGGTCATGGCATCTGGCGCTGCGATCAGGGACTCTAATGAGGAGCGCAAGAATGATCACGAGCGGAAGAAACAGTACCTGGAATTGCGTGACCGTGTGAAAGCCGGAGACTTGGCAGCGAGTGAAAAATGCGTATTCAACGGAGAGTGCATAGACGGAACCTTGCGCGGAACCGAATTCCCGGACGTACCGGAAACCCGTCGCCGCGCTGCTGAAAATCTGCTCAATGCCTATCAGAACGAGCCAGAACCGGGACTGAAAGAACAGGTTTTGTTGATTTATGCACATGGAGAAATGGCTGGCGCATTGGAATACAAATCCCCGGAAGGACAGCGCGCGCATCTTGAGGCCGCTGTCCGGTTTGGCGAATCAAAGGAATTATGGGACTACGTTAACGATCCTGATTTCAACGAGGATGACGAGGATGACGAGGATGATTCTCTGCTCAACGAGCGTCTCTTCCAAGCTAGGGGTGTCCCCCGTTACAGGATCGGACGTATCCAGCGTATCTTAAATGAAACCGTCATCAAACTTCTC
>JAISSL010000027.1 GCA_031273145.1 Zoogloeaceae bacterium
CCGGCATGGGTAGCGGGAATCAGCATGATGCCGGTATTGATTTCATGAATGCCGCGCTCGGCTTCGGTCGCGTCCTTTTCTTCGACGATGGCGCGAATCTCGCCTTGTCTTGCGCTATCTCCTGCGCTTTCGCGCACGATGCGCCCGTAGCCGTAGGGATGATCCGCCTGCGCCGTAAGCAGCCCCATCCCGGCAGGTTCCCGACTGGCTTCACGGATAAGGTTTTCCAGCGTCTCCCGGCGAATCAGGGGGACATCCCCATAGAGGACGAGAATGGGATGCCGCGTATCCAGAACGGGCAGCGCCTCCCGAACGGCGTGTCCGGTTCCCAATTGTTCGGCCTGCAAGACCCAGTGCAGGTCATTGCCCGGAATTGCCTGTTGCACCGCTTCGCCGCCATGTCCATAGACAACGGCAAGACGGGCGGGAAGAAGCTGGCGGGCGGTTTCCACGACATGCCGCAACATGGGCTTGCCCGCAATCGGGTGCAGCACCTTGGGCAGAGCGGAGCGCATTCTTTTTCCTTGTCCGGCGGCAAGGATGACGATATTGCAGGAGTTCATGAGAGAGGTCATGGCAAACGACAGGGATAGACTATGCCACAAAAACGGGGCTTGCAGGTCTTGCATTGGTTTTTCAATTGCCGTCTGCAAGACACAAAAGCGGGTATCCGTAGATACCCGCCTGGTGGATGAACGAAATGGTTCCGGTTACAGACCCAACAGGGTTTGGGTATGGTGCGCGATCATCCATTCTTCGTTGGTCGGAATGACCAGAAGGTCTACCGGGCTATCTGGCTTGCTGATTCGCAAGTCGCGCCGCGCGTTGGCGTCATCATCAATCTTGACGCCCATCCATTCAATCAGGTTCGCCACGCGGCGACGGATTTCCGCCGCATTTTCGCCAATCCCGCCCGTAAAGACAAAGGCATCCAGACCGCCTGCCGCCGCCGCCAGCGAGCCGGTTTCCCGCGCAATCCGGTAACAGAACAGATCGAGAGCTTCCTTCGCTTCCGGCTTGTCGCTGGCAAGCAGATCGCGCATGTCCTGACTGATGCCGGAAACGCCCAACAAACCGGATTCCTTGTAGAGCAGCTTGGTCAGCGCCTTGGCGTCCATGCCCTTGTTTTCCATCAGGTAGAGGAGAACGCCGGGGTCGACGCAACCAGAGCGCGTCCCCATGACCAGACCTTCCACGGCGGTAAAACCCATCGTGGTCGCAACGCCTTTTCGGTTGACCATTGCGGCCATGCTCGCGCCGTTGCCAAGGTGGGCAATGACGACCCGGCCTTCGGCGCGCTTGGAATGGCTCGGCAAAACGCGGGCGATGTATTCGTAGGAAAGGCCGTGGAAGCCATAGCGCCGCACCCCTTCTCCGGTAATCTGGCGCGGCAGGCCGAAGATTTGCGCCACATTGGGCTGGGTACGGTGAAACGCGGTATCGAAGCAACCCACCTGCGGCACCTTGGGCATCAGGTTGCGAATCGCGTTGATGCCAGCCAGATTGTGCGGCTGGTGCAGCGGCGCCAAGGTGATGAACTTTGCCAGTTCTTCCAGGGTATCCGCTTCCAGGCGCATCGGCTTGGAAAAGACCTGTCCGCCGTGCACCACGCGGTGTCCGACGGCGGTCATTTCCCAGGCGGCCGCTTTTGCGGTAAACCAGGAAAGCAGATGGTCGAAAGCCTGCTGGTGATTGGGATTGGCGACGGGCAGCGTTTCGTTGGCGATTTTTTCGCCGCCCTTATCCTTGGCGACGAGCAACGCGCTTGGCGTGCCGATGCCGTCAATTTGCCCGGAAATGACCGCTTTTTCCGCCAGCGCGCTGCCTTCCAGGGGAAAGAGGGCAAACTTGATGGAAGAAGAACCGGCGTTGATGGTGAGGATGGATTTTGACATCTGATTTCTCCTTTGTTATTAGTTGTTTTTTCTGTTGGCGTGGGCGAACAGGGCGGCGATGACGCAGGATGCGGTACGGGTCTCGGCGCTGTCGGCGCGCGAGGTGAGGATGACCGGCACCTTGGCGCCCAGCACCACGCCGGCGGTCAAGGCAAAGGAGAGATACTCCAGTTGCTTGAAGAGCATATTCCCCGCTTCAAGTCCGGGCACGAGGAAAATATCCGCCTGTCCGGCAACGGGCGAATGGATGCCCTTGATTTTGGCGGCTTCGGTTGATACCGCGTTGTCGAAGGCCAGAGGGCCATCCAGTATGCCGCCCTTGATCTGGCCGCGATCCGCCATCTTGCAGAGCGCGGCGGCATCCAGCGTAGCGGGCATTTTGGGATTCACGGTTTCCACGGCAGCAAGAATCGCTACCTTCGGTTCTGGAATTCCAAGCGCATGTGCCAGATAAATCGCGTTCTGGACAATATCCACCTTTTCTTCCAGCGTGGGCGTGATGTTGACTGCCGCGTCGGTAATCAGCATCGGGCGCGGATAGGTCGGCACGTCCATCACGAACACATGGCTGATGCGGCGAGGCGTCCGCAGATTGTTGGCGCGGGTAACGACTGCGCCCATCAGCTCGTCCGTATGCAGGGAACCTTTCATCAGGGCTTCAGCCTTGCCCGCATGGACGAGCGCGATGGCTTCCGCGCAGGCGGCGAGGCTATCCGGCACGTCCGCGATTTGATAATTGGCTAGGTTGAGGTTCAATTCGCCTGCCAGCGCCCGGATTTTTGCGGCGGGGCCGACCAGAATCGGCTCGATAACCCCTGCTTCTGCCGCCATGATGGGGCCTTTCAGGGATTCCTTGTCGCACGGGTAAACCACGGCGACCGGGACTTTCGGCTGCCCATGAACCCTGGCGACCAGGCGTTTCAGGCGTTCTTCCTTGCTGGTGATAACAGTTTCCGTCATGGTGTGTCTCCTTTGAGTTGAGTGATGTTGATGAACGCGGGATAAAGCATAACAGGGAACCGAAGGCTCCCCCAAACCGTTTCGATGAACCTCTTATCGTAAGGCAAGGGCGACCCGATTGCGCGACGATATTGTAACCGTCATTCATGTAGAGGGGGCGGCTCGTTAACATTTTGCCGCCATCCCTACCGAAAAAGGCGAAAAACCTGTGCTTTTGCGTCTCCCCATTCGTCATTCCCGTGTAGTCACGGGCAGCAGGTCTTGCAGACTGCGGAGTCTTGC
>JAISSL010000051.1 GCA_031273145.1 Zoogloeaceae bacterium
CGGTTGAAGTCGCGGGTGAATTCGAGATAGCGAACAATGGTGCGGTTGAAGCGTTCGCCCGGAATCAAAAGCGGAATGCCGGGCGGATAGGGGGTGAGCAGCACGGTCGTCACGCGGCCTTCCAGATTGCCAATCGGCAGACGCTCGATTTCCCGGTGCGACATCTTGGCAAAGGCATCTCCCGGACGCATCGCGGGTTCCATGTCGGAAAGATACATTTCCGTAGTCAGCCGCGCCACGTCATTTTTTTTATAGACGGCGTGAATCTGCTTGCACAGGTCTTTCAGCCCAACCCGCTCGTAACGCGAATATTTCGCCACGAATTCCGGCAGCACCTTCCACAGCGGCAGATTGCGGTCGTAATCGTCCTTGAACTGTTGTAAAGCCGTCACCAGAGTATTCCAGCGCCCCTTGGTAATGCCGATGGTAAACATGATGAAGAAGGAATACAGCCCGCATTTCTCCACGATAACGCCGTGTTCGGCGAGATACTTGGTGACGATGGCCGCCGGAATGCCGCGCTCGGCAAATTCGCCGGATACGTCCAGCCCCGGCGTGATGATGGTGGCCTTGATCGGGTCGAGCATGTTGAAGCCCGGCGCCAGATCGCCAAAGCCGTGCCAGCGTTCGCCGGGTTTCAGCATCCAGGCTTCGCGCTCTTCAATGCCCTCGTCGGAGAGATCGTCCGGTCCCCAGACCTTGAACCACCATTGCGCGTCCTGATGTTTTGCCCAATCCCGCTCAACCTTTCGCATGGCGCGGCGAAAATTGAGGGCTTCGGCAATGGATTCCTCCACCAGCGCCGCGCCGCCGGGTTCTTCCATCATCGCCGCCGCCACGTCGCAGGAAGCGATAATCGAATACTGCGGCGAAGTGGACGTGTGCATGAGATAGGCTTCGTTGAACACGTTGCGGTCAAGCCGGTTTTCCTCGGCATCCTGCACCAGAATCTGCGAAGCCTGCGAAAGCCCCGCCAGCAGCTTGTGCGTGGATTGGGTGGAGAAAATCATGGATTCCTTGCAACGCGGACGATCCGCCCCGATGGCGTGATAGTCGCCGTAAAAATCATGAAAGGCCGCATGGGGCAACCAGGCTTCGTCAAAATGCAGGTTTTCCACCTTGCCATCCAGTTCCGTCTTGATGGCTTCCACGTTGTACAGAATGCCGTCATAGGTGGATTGGGTGATGGTGAGCACGCGGGGCTTGCCCTTGGCTTCGCGGGCGAAGGGGTGCGCCGCGATTTTCTTCTCGATGCTTTCCCACCTGAATTCTTCTTTCGGAATGGGGCCGATGATGCCGTAATGGTTGCGGGTGGGCATCAGGAATACGGGAATCGCGCCGGTCATGATGATCGAATGGAGAATGGACTTGTGGCAGTTGCGATCCACCACCACGATGTCGCCGGGCGCGACGGCGGAATGCCAGACAATCTTGTTCGAGGTGGAAGTGCCGTTGGTGACGAAATAGAGATGGTCGCAGTTGAAAATCCGCGCCGCATTGCGCTCGGAAGCCGCTACCGGGCCGGTATGGTCGAGTAGTTGTCCCAGTTCTTCCACCGCGTTGCAGACATCGGCGCGCAGCATGTTTTCGCCGAAGAACTGGTGGAACATCTGGCCTACCGGGCTTTTCAGAAAGGCGACGCCGCCGGAATGGCCGGGACAGTGCCAGGAATAGGAGCCATCCGCCGCGTAATGGGTGAGCGCCCGGAAAAAGGGCGGCGGCAGGGAATCCAGATAGGCGCGCGCTTCCCGCGCCACGTAGCGAGCGATGAATTCCGGCGTATCCTCGTACATGTGGATGAAGCCGTGCAGTTCGCGCAGCACGTCGTGCGGAATGTGGCTGGAGGTGCGGGTCTCTCCATGCAGAAAAATGGGGATGTCCGCGTTTCGCAGCCGGATTTCATGGACGAAGGAACGTAGCGCGGCGATGGTTTCTTCCGGTTCCTGCGTCAGTTCTTCGTCGTCAATGGAAAGGATGAAGGCGGAAGCGCGGCTTTGCTGCTGGGCGAACGAAGCCATGTCGCCGTAGCTGGTTACGCCCAGCACCTCCAGACCTTCCCGCCCGATGGCATCGGCCAGAACCCGGATGCCAAGGCCGGAGGCATTTTCGGAACGGAAGTCCTCATCAATGATAATGACCGGAAAGTGAAAGCGCATAAGGCAGGTCCTTGCTATTCGGTGACGGGGGTGTTGGCTTCCGGGGTTTTGGTGTTCCCGGATTGGGCGGGGGGCGCGTCTGTTGCGGCGGGCGAACTCAGCAGGGCAGGATCGACCTGAAAGGTGGGCGGGGGAATGATGGGCGCGTAGGCGGATTTTTTCTGCCCCGCGCAGGCTGACAGAATTACAACAAAAAGGAGCGGGCAGAGCAGGGCTGGCAGGGAGATTTTCATGAATCCGGCTACAGAAAAGCTGAAATGGGACGGGATGATAGCGCGTTCGCAGGGAAGGGGGAACAGGGAAACAGGAATTGGCGAGAAATCACTTGGGCGGGATGCAAAAAAGGTTCAGTTTTTCTGTTTCAGGCCGCGTTTGGCAAGGCGGCGAAGGGTTGCCGCCAGGGGCGAATCTTCCGGCATGGCGCGGGCGGACGCAAGCAGTTTTTCCGCGCTGGCCGGGGAAATCTCAGGCTTTCCTTCCGGGAAAATACGCAACAGAGGGGATGGAATGACATTTTCGGGTTGAACTTTAATCTCAATCTGGTTACAATCCTGTAATGTTTGCGTGAATGTATCCAGTAAACGACCGCTCAATTGGCGCAACTTGGTGGCTACCGCCGCATTGTTTGCGTAGACGATGACGGTTTGCTGCCGGACATTCGCCACCCATGCCTGATTGCTCAGTGAGCTGGGGAGCGTTTTTTTTAGCGCCTGATTCAGCCGACCGAGCAGACGGGCATGAGGCAGCAAACGCGCCGTGACCGCTGAACTTGCGAGCAGTTGTTCTGGAGAACGCATGAGGAGATTTCCGTGCAGATTATTCTGATTTCTGACCATCTTGCCGTTGCGAAAAAACTGTCTATAGAGACAGCGCATATTGTCGCAGCAATTATTGTCGTTTTGTGCATCATATGCGGGTTTTCCGCGTTATTTGCGCGGTTGTCCATTGCCTTGCGCCTGCCTTTTGTCGAGCATCAGATTGTCGAGATGAAAGATGAGGACATGATTGCGAGGGAAGCGCAGTACGAGAGAAACCTTCAGGCGCTGGCTACCAATGTTGGGCAGTTGCAGGCCAAGCTGACCCAGCTTGAGGGGATGACCCGCCATTTTTCCGAACAGACCGGGATCAAGCTGCCCGAAGTGGAACACACTGAAAAATCTTCCGGGCAGGGGGGCGCTTATGTGCCTGCGCCCTTGAGCGAGGAGAATCTGCATAAGGAAATTGATGCGCTTTCCATTCAGTTTCAGAAACAAACCATTGCGCTGGGGATGCTGGAATCGGGTTTGCGCGAGCGCATGGTGCGCCGCGAACTGTTGCCGAGCATCATGCCGGTCAAGGGGGGCGCGCGGCTGGGTTCGCCCTTTGGGCCGCGTAACGATCCGTTTGGACGGGGGCTTGCCATCCATGAAGGTCTGGATTTTGTGGCGCTGTACGGGACGGAGATTCTTGCGGCCGGGGCGGGCGTTGTGGTAAATGCGGGCTATCACCCGGAATTTGGCAACATGGTTGAAATCAATCATGGCGGCGAGATGATTACCCGATACGCGCACATGTCCGCCCTTAAAGCTTCGGTTGGCGACGTGGTGCGGCATGGGCAGACGATTGGCTTATTGGGTACGACGGGGCGTTCTACAGGGCCGCACCTGCACTTCGAGGTGCGTGTAAACAACGTCCCCATCAATCCAAACAAGTTTTTGGCACCTTAGGGCGTTGCCTGTCGCGATGATCTTTCTCATGGAGACACATGATGTTGTTCAGAAAACTTAAGCAAAAAATCGCCAATTTGTTAGCTCGTTTGCTCCGTGCAGCTGTCTATGGGATCGTGAGGGATCTGAATCTGCACAGGGCGATGCAGGCGACATCTTCGTCTGCATCGCTCGTCGACTTGCTGATGTACGAGGCAAAGCCATGCTCGTCGCGGCTTGAAGTCATGAAAGCCGCGTTTGAAGCTATGGAAGGGAAGGGAAGGGAAGGGAAGGGAAGGGAAGGGAAGGGAAGGGAAGGGAAGGG
>JAISSL010000079.1 GCA_031273145.1 Zoogloeaceae bacterium
AAGCCACAGCAGCCTGAAAACACTCCGATTCTGTTGTCTCCAGAGCAATGCGCTTTGCTCGCCTGACCGCCTGGCAGGAAACAAGGTATTTTGCAGAATGCTGTACAGGGCAATTTCACTGGGATAGACATGCTCAGTGGCTTGAATCAGGGTTGTCACCAACGCGAGCAATTCCCGGCATTCGTCTTCTGTTGCGCCGCGCAAGGTGGGCAAGACAAGATCAAGCCAGACAAGGCGGTAACGCGCCCCTTCCGGTTGCGGTTGCGAATGCAGCCACTCCTTGAGTTCATTCGCCACAGGCAGCGCCGCAGGGGGGATCAGGTTTTTCTGCCGGGACAGAAGCATGAGTTTGATCTCTGAAATGGAGAGAAACAGGCCGCAGACGATGCTGGTTGCGCCGGATACCGTCGTGGTCGCTTGCCGCAGGTTTTCCGGCATGGCGGCGAGCAGGGTTTGCGCCTGAGCGACTTTTATCTCCGACAGCGGCAACGCCTCGCCGCCAAGACGACGAATGCGCTCTTTCAGCGGCGGATGCGTCGCAAACCGGGAAGCCCAAAAGCGGGCAGGTTTTTCACTCGCCCCGAAAAAGAGGTGACTGGCGGCAAGGGCTTGCGGATGCTGGATTTGCGAACCGGCTACCCGCAACTGGTTGAGCGCGGATGCCAATCCGGCAGGGTTGCGGGTGAATTGTACGGCGGCGGCATCCGCCAGATATTCGCGCTCACGGGAAATGGCGGCCTGAATCAGACGCCCGAAAAACAGGCTGACGGAACCGGCAATGTTCAGTATGACGCACATCATGAGGGCTTGCCCCATGCCTTTCCCCTGCATCGCCCTGGGACGTTCCTGCATTGCCTTTATCATGGCGCGCGCAAAGAGCGTCAGGCCGTAGAGTCCCCCCAAAATGCCGACCAGTTTCATATTGAGGCGGCTATCCCCATGCGCGATATGGCTGATTTCGTGCGCGATAACGCCTTGCAGTTCATCCCGGTTCATGACATCCAGCAAACCACGGGTCACGCCAATTACGCTGTCTTGCGTGGAAAGTCCGGCGGCAAAGGCATTCAGGCTGGATTCCATAGGGAGCACAAAGGCAACCGGCGCAGGAATGCCTGCGGCAATCGCCATTTCTTCTATCACATGCAGCAGACGCCTTTCCGCCGGGTCGGTGGTATTGCGCCCAATGATGCGCCCGCCTAGTTGCTCCGCAATCAGAAAGCCGCCCTGGCGCGCGATTTGCCGCATTTTGTACAGGGAAACTGCCACCATGCCGATGCCTGCCAATAAGGCAGGGCAGTAAGGGAGCGGGTCGCTCCAGGGCGAATAGGACTCTATGAATTGCAGCTTTGCGGGACTGAGGGGGGCAGGCGGTTGCCCCAGTATCCAGCCGATAAGGTACAGAAGAACTATGAACGCCGCGACCAGAAGCAGCAGAAAGGTAGCGAGATCATCCTCCCCCTTCTCGCCATAAATGCCTCCCCCGATAACCAGACAAAGCACCACATACATCACGACGACAATCCACCTCTCATCATAGGTCAAGGCGCAAGATACCAGCACAAACAACAGATAAACTGCCGCAACGAAACCAAGCACCGCCAGCGCGAACCAGAACACCAGCCAGCGGGTTTTTTTCTGGGCTTGTTCCTGGGCAGCAAAAAAATCCATGTCGTTTTCCCTTCCGTGAAAGAACCTGAATGATACCAAGCCCCAGCAACGGGGACGGATCAATCCCTTGTTGCAATCAGAAAATGATGAAAACTTTTAGCGGGACGCAGGTTGCGTCCCCTACAAGCATTTCTTTGCGTAGAGCCTTTTTTCAACGAGCGATTCCACTGAATTTTTCTGTAGGGGCGGCGAATGCCGTCTGCAAGACTGATGGTTTTTTATTTGCCCAGGCGCAGCCTGGGCAGGACGAAAGGCAACAGGCAGGCTGCCAGCGCAAGCAGGATGGCAGGCCAGTTGCCCAAGTGAATATAGGGCGTCGAGCCGGAATAACCCGGCGTTTCCACCCGCAAGGCGGCGCGGGTAAAAGTGGGCAGGGCTGCCGCGACATTACCCTTGGGCGTAATCAAGGCGGTTACGCCAGTATTCCCGGCGCGAAGCACCGGTCGCCCCGTTTCAAGCGCGCGCATCCGGGCAATCTGGAGATGCTGACCGGGCGCAAGCGAGCGCCCAAACCAGGCAGTATTGGAGAGATTGACGAGCAGGGCGGCTTCCGGCAGAAAATCCAGCGTCTCCTCGCCAAACAAATCCTCATAGCAGATACTGATGGCGACGCGGGTTCCGGCAATGGCAAGGGGAGATTGGCCGCGTTCGCCAGCCGTAAAATCAGTCAGCGGAATGTTCGCCAGCCTTAAAAACCAGCGAAAACCCGGCGGGATGAATTCGCCGTAAGGCACCAGATGGCGCTTGGCATAGTGCTGGTCGGGCGAAATCCCCAGACTGACCGCGCTGTTGTAATAATGCGTGACCTCTTCCGAACCCGCAGCGCGGGTCGGGATACCCAGCAGCAAATCGCCGCCAACATCAGTGAGCGCACCCCGAAGTTCCGCCAGATATTCGGGCGGCAGCCGATCCAGAAAGGTGGGAAAAGCCGTCTCCGGCAGCAAGACCAGTTGGGCAGGATGTTCGAGAATCATATCCCGGTAGAGAGAAAGGGTTTCGGCAAGCTGCCCCGGTTGCCATTTCAGGCTTTGCGGGACATTCCCCTGAAGGAGGGTAACGGATATAGGTTCTCCCTCCGGGGAAGTCCATTCGATTTGGGCAAGCGCCAAACCGCCGCCCCAAAGGATAAAACAGACAAGGTAGGTTCTCCAGTGTTTTTGCCGGAGGGTGGCAAGCCAGACAGCAGTGAGCGCGGCGCAAAAGCCAACGCCATAGACCCCTACAATGCTCGCGTACCCGGCGAGTGGGCTATCTGCCTGACTGTAGCCCAAAGCGAGCCAGGGAAAGCCGGTCAACACCGAACCGCGCAGTAACTCCCCTAAAGTGAAACAACCGGCAAATACAAACGGGGTCACGAAAGAAGCCGGGATAGCTCTGGCAAGACGATAAAAAACATATGCGGCAAGCGCGGGAAAAAAGGCCAGGACAGAGGAGAAAAGGAGCGTCATCAGCGCCGCCAGCGGGGAAGGGATGGCGGCAAAATCGGACAGGCTGACATAAATCCAGGAAACTCCGCCAAGAAACAGGCCAAGCCCATAGCAAAAGCCCATGAGAAAGGCGCGTTTGCCATTTTCTACTCTTAATAAGCGCGTATAAAACAGAGCCAGCAGGCCAATCGGCAGCAGGGAAAGCAGAACATCCCCCATCCCCCCAAGCAGGGCAGAATAGGCCGGAACGGAACCCAGGCCGAGGCAGAAGGCAATCACGCCAAAAGAGCCTGAAAGGCGTTTTGCGAGGTTCAACAGGCTTCCTGAAGTTCCTTGACCCATTTGCGTGTCTCCAATTCTCTCCCGTCGAGATAATAGGCAAGCAGGCGGCGCATGAGCTGCTTGGCCTCAAGACGGGTGGGGGGGTGGCTGTAATCGTCCCGGCTCATGTCGAGCAGGGTTTGTCCCTGAAACGAGCCTTCTTCCGGCTCGTCGGTGTGCAACAAAATTGAGCCGCGCTCGATTTCATAACGATAACGCGCAGTAGCTTGAACGGAGCGGCCTTCCACGTCGCTCATGAGCGTAAGACCATATCCCAGTTCGGAAAGAAGGGCGCGTTCAAAGCTACGCAAATCGGCCTCTGATACCTTGTCGTGCGGCGAATGTCCCAACGAGAGCAGGATTTTGGCGTACTGCATGAACAGGCGCGGATGAGCATCCTCACGCGGCAAAAGCCGAAGCAGGAGTTCATTCAAGTAATAGCCGCAAAAAAGCGGCAAGCCGGAAAGCAGGGGTTGGCCGCCCTGCCATTCGGCGCGCATCAGGGTAAGTATCTCGCCCTTGCCCGACCAGGCGACTTCCAGCGGCTGAAAGGCCATGAGCAACCCATGCAGGGTAGAATGAGGCCGCCGCGCGCCACGCGCCATCAGGGCAAGACGGCCATAATCGCGGCTGAAGGCTTCCAGCAGCAGGCTGGTCTCCCGATAGGGGCGAGTGTGCAGGATGTAAACCGGCTGGGCGTCGACGCGGCGGTTTCTCGGCATGGCTTATTCGTAACCCAGATTTTTGATAAAACGCTCATTATCCGCCCAACCGGAACGAACCCGCACCCAGATTTCCAGATAGACTTTTGTGCCGAACAGGCGTTCCATATCCTTGCGCGCTTCCGTGGCAATCCGCCGCAGTGCCTCGCCGCCCTTGCCGATAATCATGGCCTTGTGGTTTTCCTTATCCACGATGATTGCGGCAAAAATGCGCCGCAACGCGCTCATCTCCTCGAACTTTTCGATTTCCACCGCCGTGCTGTAAGGCAGTTCATCGCCGGTCAAGCGAAAGAGCTTCTCCCGGATGTATTCAGCCGCCAGAAAACGCTCGCTTTTGTCGGTCAATTCGTCCTCGGCAAACAGCAAGCCTTCATGCGAAAGATAGGCGCTTGCAACCTTGAGCAGTTCATCCGTTTGCCGGTTTTTCGTCGCGGAAATGGGGATAATCGCGGCAAAATCATGTTTTTTGGCGACTTTTTCCAGAAACGGCAGGAGCCGCGTTTTTTCCCTGATGCGATCCGTTTTGTTGACGACGAGAAGAACCGGCGTTGATTCCGGCAACAGGCGCAGCACCGCTTCATCGCGCTCATCGAAGCATCCTGCCTCGATAACGAAAAGAATTGCATCCACATCCGAGAGTGCCTGGCGGACGCTCTGGTTCATGGCGCGGTTCAAGGCATTGGCAAAATGCTTCTGGAAGCCGGGCGTATCAACAAAGACGAACTGGGTATCCGCGCGGGTCAGAATGCCGGTAATCCGGTGGCGGGTCGTCTGCGCCTTGCGGGAGACGATGCTGATCTTCTCTCCGACCAGGTGGTTTAACAACGTCGATTTGCCGACGTTGGGACGCCCCACAATCGCCAAATAGCCGGAACGCCGGTTCATGGACATACGCCGGTGGTTTTTTCCAGCAGAGCCAGCGCGGCCTGGGCGGCGGCCTGTTCTGCCAGACGACGGCTTTTGCCCTGACCTTCGCTTTTCAGGGAATACGGGGCTTCAATCGCGCAGGCAACATGAAACAACTGCGCGTGCGCCGCGCCGCTCGTCGTTAGAAGCTGGTAAGTCGGAAGCGGCAGCTTTTGTCCCTGCAACCATTCCTGCAAACGGGTTTTCGCGTCCTTCAGGGATTGACTGGGAACGATGGCGGCAAGGGTCGGAGCGAACAGCTTTTCGATGACTTCGGATGCTTGAGCCAGGCCGGATTCAAGGTAAATCGCGGCAAACAGCGCCTCCAGCGCATCGGCAAGGATGGAAGCGCGGTTTCTGCCGCCGCTCTTCTGCTCGCCATCTCCCAGAAAAAGGCTATCGCCTAGATGGATGCCCAAGGCCAGCCGGTAGAGCGAATCCTCATTGACCAGATGCGAG
>JAISSL010000146.1 GCA_031273145.1 Zoogloeaceae bacterium
CGGTGGATATGGGGTATGCCAACCGCAGCAGCAATATGGAACCAAAAGTCAAATCCCAGAATGCCATCAATTCCGGGCAATCCTCGGCTTCCATGCTGGGTTTCAAGGGCGAGGAAGACCTAGGCGGTGGCAATAAGGCATTCTTTGTGCTGGAAACAGGCTTTCAGACGGATACCGGCGCTCAATCCGATGATCCTTTCTTCAACGAACAGGCATACTTGGGCTTGAGCGGGAACTGGGGAACCCTCATGGTCGGACGACTGATTGCGCCGCGCTACAATTTTCTGGGGGAACTGACCCCCTTCGGGGACGACAGCATGGGGCGCTACGGCAATGTGTATGATGATTTCACTTACTTGACCAGGTTACTTTCCTTTGAGGATTCGGATGCTTTTTATACCGCCAATCCTAATTTGAAGGACATGGACAATCTTGAGGCCACGCTCACTGTCACACTCGCCAATATTGACCGGGTCAATAACGCGGTAGCCTATGAGTCCCCTGAGTTTTCCGGCTTTAAGGTGACGGCGGCTTACGCGGCGAGCGGACTTGCTACGGAAGGGATAAGCAACAAGCTGGATGCCCGCGTCTACACCGTGCTGCCCCGTTTTACCAAAGGCGGACTGGATGTTGGGCTGTCCTGGCAGCGAGTCGACATCAAGGACATCAAGGATGTGGGCATCATGGATAAGTCCGGTAATGAGCACAATACGAAAATCGTTCTGGATCAGTGGACGCTGGGGGCTTCCTACGACTTTGAAGTGGTCAAGTTCTCCGCCTTCTACGACGACTTCACGCTGAACACGTCTTCCGGCTTTTACAATCCAAGGATGAAATCCTGGCTGGTTGGCCTTTCCGCGCCTTTCAAAAACCATGCGGTCCAGCTTTCCTACACCCAGTCCGAGCTGAAAACCGCGCGTGACGAATCCTATGACAAGGCAAGCCAGGTGGCCGTGGGCTACACCTACGAATTCTCCAAGCGCACCAACTTTTACGCGGTTTACGCCCATATCGCCAACGACAAGAAAAACGGAACCTACCTGCGGGAGACTTCCGTCGGAGATGCCGGCAATGGTGGCGAACGCTACCGCAACGGCGCTCAGTTCGGCCTGAAGCACACTTTTTGATGTTTCTCGCATCCCACCCAAAACCGGAAGGCAAACGCCTTCCGGTTTGTTGTGGGCGCGAAAATCTTTTCCTTTTCCTGACGCAACAAAAAACTGACACTGCGCCCAGATAGACAAAATTCAATGCAGCGTCCGCTTTTCCACGTCCTGCCGCATCGCAAAGTCACTCCCGGCGGAAGACGTATGCCGACAGGCCAGCCGCCAGCCATACGCGCCGCGCATGAACACGTGGGTTACGCGAAAGACGCCGCTGGCCTCCTGATTGGATTGCAGTTCCTCAAGCAGATGATGCACCGCAATCAGGGAACCGCGCCAATACGCAATCCGGCGAAAGTGAAGCCGGATTTTCACCGCCCCGCCAAGAATCTCCCGCCAGCTCTCCCGGATACTCTCCAGAGTACCGAGCAGGGTTCCGTTCGGATGCAGGCAGAGCACCTCTTCTTCTTCCGTCCAGACCGCCAGAAAATCGTTCAGATTGCCCCGATTGACCGCCTCGTAAAAAGCGATTTCGACATCTTCCGGGGTTGCGAAAATCGGAGTTTTCATGGGTTTTACTCTAAGTAAGCCAGATTTTACAGGCCGCCAGAACCCGCTCCGGCAGGAGTTGACGGAGACAATCCAGATGCCCCAATGGACATTCGCGTTTAAAGCAGGGGCTGCATTCGAGATTCAGCCGCACGACCTCAGCCTTGTCGGACAAGGGCGGGGTGAAATCCGGGGAGGAAGAGCCGAACAGCGCCACAAGCGGACGATCAAGCGCCGCCGCTACGTGCATCAACCCGGAATCGTTGCAGACGACAAGACGGGATAAGGTAATCAGGTCTATCGCCTGTTCCAGCCCGGTCTCCCCGCAAAGATTGCGACACTGCTCGCGTATAGCGCCCGGAAGCAGCGCCAGAATAGCCTCGGCAATAACCCTATCCTTGCCCGACCCTACGAGCCAGATGCGAAAACCCTCCTGCCCCAAGGCATCCGCAAGCGCGGCAAAATGCTCGACCGGCCAGCGTTTGGCAGCGCCATATTCAGCGCCGGGACAAAATACAATCGGCGCATTCGCGGTCACGTCCTCTTCCAGCAGCAAGGCTTGCAAGGTTGCCGCCTGCTGTTCCGGCGTAGAGATAAGGCGCGGAAAAGGCACCGGGCGTGTAAGCAACGTGCCCGGTTCCTGCGCCAGTTGCGCGAAACGCTCAACCATCCGGGGCAAGCTGGCTTTATCCAGCCCATGCCGCCGGTTAATCAGGCCGTAACGCGCCTCACCCGTAAAGCCTATCCGGCAGGGAATCCCGGCAAAAAGCGGGGTGAGCGCCGCCTTGAAAGAATTGGGCAAAATATAGGCGCGGCGGTAGCCTTTTAACTCTCGCGCCAAAGCAAAACGGCGTTTAAGCGCCAGTTCGCCATGCTTGAATGGGGAGAGATGAACCCGCTCAATTTCCGGCATCCGGCTAAACGCGGGCGCAACCCAGGCGGGAGAGAGCGCATCAAGAGCCATGTCGGGATGCTTCTGGCGCAACCGCGCCAAAAGGGGTTGTGCCATGATGGCATCGCCCACCCAGGCCGGGGCAACGATCAGCGAGCGTTCCGCCCCGGCCTCAGAACATGTTAAAGCGTGGTTTTCAGGCATTCGCTCCCCACAAACGAAGCAAAAATTTTTCTTGAGTTTTCATCTTCAAGCGCAAATTCGGGATGCCACTGCACCGCCCAGAGATAAGGATGCGCGGGCATATGCACCGCTTCCACAAGCCCATCGGGCGCATAAGCCATCGCTTCCAGCCCCTTGGCAAGCGCCTTGATGCCCTGATGATGATAGCTATTGACCTCAATCCGTTCTTTTCCGAGCAGTTTGTGCAAAGGACTTTCGGGAACGATCTGAACCGCATGGACAGGCACATCGTAAGGCGGTCCCTGAGTGTGGTTGATGGTCGTGGAAAATTCTGCGGGAAT
>JAISSL010000265.1 GCA_031273145.1 Zoogloeaceae bacterium
CACGCCCATCCAGGCATGAGCCACGCGGCAAACCGCCTGCGTCGCCAGCGCGAAAAGCGATACGCCGCCGATGAGGGCGATGGTTTTTCGCTGCGTCTCCTGTGCTTTGGGTATCCAGCAAAAACACCAGCGCCAGCAAACAAATAGAACCAGCAACAGCCCCAATTCCAGCGGATTCAACACGGGGATGTAGGGCAACGGGGCGCTGACGCCTTCTGATGTCAAATTGGCCGACCAGAACCAGATCATCAGCAAGGCCGAGACCGGAAATGCCGCATAAAGGCGATATTCGCGGGTAAAGGCGGCAAGCGGCCAGAAGCGTATCCGCTCGCGCAGGGTCAGCCACAGGTAGATGGTTGGAACCAACGCCCAGGAAAGCCAGTACCACGCCAACGCGCTATCATATTTGTCCGGCATGAAGCGGTTGCAGATTGCCGTTGTGGTCAGCGTCAACGCGAGAATGCCAAGCCATGCGCCCGCCACATGCGCGACACGTTGGAGGTCTTCAGGCAACAGCCCGGAAAGTAGCCGCAACACAAGGAAGTGCGCCAGAAAGAACACGCCCCAGGTTATCCCCACATCCCAATGCAGAATCACGCCGTGGTTTGCAAGCACCAGCGCCGCCACAATCGTGGGCAGCAAACAGGCCAGCGCAAGGGAGCGCCATTTTGCGTAACGCGCTACCATCATCCACAAGGCGGCGGAAAGCGAGAGCTGAAGCAATATCAGGCACGATATTCTCCAATCATGCCGAAAGACAAACTTGGCATGGTGGCTTGCGTTGAGGAAGATGTACGACGGTCTCCAATAATCCATGCTGAAGACATCGTAATTTATGTAGTCGGTCGAGACTGACGCGACGATATGCCATACCCACCAGCCTATACTCCAGACCAGAAGCAGGTTTGAGCAAACACTCATCCAGCCGGGGGTAAGGGAAAAAGCGACATCCCGATTGCCTGTCCCGGAATGGGAAGCCGCATGGTACAAGCGCCATGCGCTCAAAAAACCCGCAAGCGCCAGAGCGCAGGCAACCGGCACAGTTGAGCGCATCAACTGGAATCTCTCGTCAAAGTCAAACAGGCCGACGGTTGTCCAAGCTCCCAAAATCAGCAATCCCCCGATTACCTGAATGGCGAACGCGCCAACGATGAACGTCCGCGAGAAAAGCCAAACTCCCGGAAACAATGTCAGCGCGCCTGCCAATGCCCAGGCGATAACCGTATCATCTCGGTCGAAAACAAGGGGCGCAACCAGATAGAGGAAGGCAAGTCCCGCAATGCCTAGCGCAAAATCAATCGGCTGTTCCCCTGTTTTCGCGGCCTCGTCTGAGCGTCGCCGGACAAAATAACAGGCCAGGTAGGCAATGCCCAACACTACGGAACCCGTGGGAGAACCGGCAAGGAGCGGCTCATAAAGAGGGGAGTTGAGGGAAATTTCACCCAGATACGCAAAAGAGGCCAGCACCATCAGTAAGAGGGCAAAGGCTCTTGCGAGCGGACGCCGCTGTATCTGTCCAATCCAGTAAATTCCCGCGCCCTCCAAAGCCCAGGCTGCGGAAGTCCATTCTGCGTCGAACGCCAGCGGAATCGCCAGCGTTGCGAAAACGATGCCCAGGGCAAGATAGACCTCGGTCATCAGCCGGATTCTGGGGCGTCCCCTTAAACAAAAGGCCAGCGCGAAATAAAGCAGCCCCAGCGCGAGCGCGGAAAATGCCATGCCGTACTCGATGTGCGAAATGACCGCGCATTGCAGCCCGAACCCAATCACTGGCGGGCCAAAGGCCAGAGTTCCGTCGAGATAGTCGGTATTGGCTTCCGACCAGGGCGAAATTGGGGAGGTTCCGTTTTCTTGCGCCATCAGTTTGCGTCGCGCAAACAGGAGGCCGATCAACACGAACATCAGCAGGAAAAGAATCAGGAAAGGCTCGGTAGAGGCGAACTTTTCGGGCGTGTAAGAACGCAAGCCCCAGGCAAGACCAAGGCCGAACGTGCCCACAAAACCGATCAGGTTCAGGACGCGCCACGCCTTGAACCAGGCAATCAGGGCGATGCCGGTATTCAACAGCGCCAGATAACTGAACAGAATCACATGGTTGCCACCCCCGGTCGACACCAGAATCGGCGACGCAAAACCGCCAAGCACCGCCGCGCAGGCAAGCGCCATTGCGTCCTGCGCGATGGCAAGCAGAACTGCGGCAGCGGTCAGCGCGAGCATCGCCACGAATGCCCCTTCCGGCGAAATCAGGGCGTGCAGGCGCATTGCGGCAAAGGTCGTCAGATAAAGCACCGCAATCCCTCCGCCTTGCAGCGTCAGGGCATAAGCCGGTTTTTTCAGGCGCAGCCGCCAGCCCAGAACAAGCATGACGAGCGCCACAATGGATACCCCGATATAACGGGCTTCGACCGGAAAAGCGTAGCGTTCCGACGCATAGCGCAGCAGCCAGGCCAAGCCCATGAAAAACACCACCAAGCCAACGCGCACCACGGTATTGCCGCCCAACAGCCAATCCTTGCCCGCGACAAAAACCTTTTCGATGAGTTCTTCAAAGGCCGAAGGCTGGTAGGTGACGGGCGTCCTCAACTGAACCGGCACATCCTGCGCGGCCTTGTGCGCGGCCAGCAACTGGTCGTATTCGGAGATGGATGCATCTGGCTGAACCGGCACATCCTGCGGACTGTCAGGCAAAGGCTCAATTGTCTGCGAAGGCGGCTCAACGGCAAATGGCGTCAGGGTTTTCTGGCTAAATGATTCAGTGGCCGACGCGGGTACGGCTCTGACTGGAGTTGCCGGGGGCGGTTCTATTGGAGTGAATGCGCTCGCATCCGTTACTGCCGGTTCCGGCATGGGCGCAGGAGACGGAGCGGGCGGGGCGCTGAAAGGCGCGGGCGTTGCTTGCTCAAGCAGGGCGGCAGACTTGCTCCGCAATTTTTCCCGCAAGGCGGCGGCCTTGTCCTTCAATTCTCCCTGCAAGGCGAGCGCCTGCATCTGTTCCTGCAAGGTCTGGACTTTGCCCTTCAAACTCTGAAAGACATACCAGAAATACACGGCAACGCCGAATACCCACCAGTCCCAAAAGCCCGTGTCCGCCACAAAGAGCAGAAGCACGGAAACAACAAAAACGATACAGAAGGCCATGACATAAACTCCATTAAGGTCTTGTCTTGCAGACGGCGATTGTATTGCAGATAGCGGCTGTTTTAAAAACATTGCCCGCGCAACCTGCCTCTGCAAGACTTCATTCCTGTCGCCATCCGAGCCACACCAGCGCGCGGATGATGAATTCCGGCACGACGCTGAAAATGTAGACGGTGATGATGCCATGCAGCGCGGCCATGCCCAAAAAGAGCGCCGGAATGCTACTGCCCCCCCACAACAGAAAGAGGCTTGCGCCAACTGCCGTCAGCACCATGAACAGCGAATTCAGGACATTGTTTGCGGCAATGATCCGGGCGCGGGATTCAGGTTCGCTGCGTTGCTGGATGAGCGCGTAGAGCGGCACGCAATAAAGTCCTCCGAACCCGCCCAGCAGCAGGAGATCGACCAGCACGCGCCAGATTTCGCCCCGGTTCAGCATTTCGGCAAGCGGCAGTTCCAACCCAAAAGCATGAGCTGGCGTACCGAGTGCCAAATCCAGCCCGAAAATCGTCATCCCCAACGCCCCGATCGGAACCAGTCCCGGCTCTACCGTCTTGCCGCGTCGGCGGGTGAGTTTTTCGCAAACGAGCGAACCCAAGCCAATGCCGACGGAAAATACCGCCAGCAAGACCGTGAGCAGGTCTTCATCCCCGCCCAGCACGTCCTTGGTATAGACGGGAAACTGAGTGAGCAGCAGCGAGCCATACGCCCAGAACCACGAAATGCCCAGAACGGACTGAAACACGCTCTTTTCCCGACGCGCCAGACCAATCACGCGCAAAGTCTCGGCAAGCGGATTCCAGGAGATTTTCAGATCAGGGGCAGGCGCGGGCGCGGCGGGAATGCGGCAACTCGCAAAAAATCCGCCAAGCGCCACGAGCATACAGATAGCGATAATCCACACGATGCCGCCCTCCAACCCGGCAAATGTACTGAGCTGGCAAAAGGTTGAGGGTTCCACGCGGCACGCGCCGGTAAGCTGCATCCCGGTAATCGTGCCGAGCAGGATGGCGACGAACGTGCCCGCTTCCACCAGCGCGTTGCCGCCTATCAGTTCATTGGCGCGCAGGTGTTGCGGCAGAATGGCGTATTTGGTGGGACCAAAGAGGGTGGATTGCAGCCCAAGCAAAAAGAGCGCGACCAGAAGCACGGCGAGGCTGTGCAGCCAGAATCCTAGAGCCGCAATGACGATGATGAGAATTTCGAGCGCCTTTACCCAACGCGCAAGCCATGCCTTGTCGAACTTGTCCGCCAACTGTCCAGAGGTGGCGGAAAAGAGGAAAAACGGCAGGATGAACAGCCCCGCCGCAAGATTGGTCATCACTGCCGGCTTCATGCTCGTCCACGAGGCCGCGCCGAAGGCAAAAAGCGCCAGCAATGCGCTCTTGTAGGCATTGTCGTTGAAAGCGCCCAAAAACTGGGTGACGAAAAGCGGCCAGAAACGGCGTTCCCGTAGCAGGGAAAACTGGGAATGCTGTTCATTCGCGGCGCTGAAAGGCAGGGTAGTGTCGTTCATTTAGAGTGCCTCATCAAAAAATCTCCGGGTTTCAAACACCTGGGCGGGAAAGGATTTTCCCTGCCAGTTCAATAGGCGCTTCAACGCCAGATCAAAATAGAGCGCATTGTGTTCGCGCAAAGTGTCCAATTCGGCAACGGATTCCTTCGGCAAAAGACCGTGGGAAGCGAGCGCGGCGGGAGAAACAATCGGCAGGATGCCCGGCAATGGATAGTCGGAACCGTTCAGCAGGCGGCCATGCCAGTCGTCGCGCTCAAGCAGGGTATGGATGATCTCCGGCTTGCGATTCCTGAGCACGATGGCGGAAATGTCGCCAAAGAGGTTGTTCTTCCATTCAGGCCGTTCCATCAAGCGGGTAAAAAAATCGAAACTCGGCAGCCTCGTTCCCGGTTTGTCCAAATCTTCGTCTTCGCCATAGGTCGCGCAATGCGCCACCACTACCTTTACGCCCGCATCCAACGCCCTTCGTAAGTTGAGGGGATTGCCGAAATGTTCCAGACTTGCGCTCTGCGCCGCCTTTTCCGCGCCGCAGTGGGTAATCAGGGGAATACGCAAGCGGGTCAGCGCGGCAAAAAAGGCATCGCAGCGTTTTGCCGTTGGATCAATATTCTGCGCCGCTGGCAGCCATTTTACGGCGCGCGCGCCTTCTGCCACGGCAGCTTCCAGCCGGTCAATTGCGTCAGGCCGATAGGGATGAATCGAAGCTACCCATTCAAATACGTCGGGATTGGCTTTTGCCGCGTGCCGGGCGTAAGTATCGGGCACATAGAACGTGCTCCATTCGGGAACCGGCTGCCCATTATCGTCGTGATACCAGTCGAAGGCGTAGAGCATTGCCTTGAACCCGGCAGGCATGTTGTGGGTGAGGGATAAAAGCCGATGTACGTAATTCTCATCCACTGTGCCGGGCTGGTCCGCGACACAACCCGCATTGATGTAAGCTAGACGCTGGGTATAGAGTATCGGATGCCAGAGGCTTAAGAGTTTTTCCCCGACATACAGCCCATGCTCGCTGTCCCCAATTCCCGCCAGATGCACATGGCAATCCCAGACCTTGGCAGGGTCAAGCCCTTCCCAGACGTTTGCAAGCAACGAGCTTGGGTTCAGCGCCACAGCCGCCGGGTCGCGGCAGGGATTCACCAGAAAAGGGCTTCGCGTATGGACAAAGGTTGCGCCTAAAATCCCCGCCGCCGCCAGAAGGGCGGTTTTGAAAAAGCGGCGGCGATTCCGATTCAGCGGGGAAGGCGTCTTGCTCATGACGGCAACTCTTCTGCCATGCGTTTCAAGGTGACGTAATCAGTTTTGCCGGTTCCCAAGAGCGGCAAGGCCTCCACGCGCACTATCTTTTTCGGGATGGCGAGTTCGGAAATGCCCAAGTGTTGCGCCGCTTTTTGCAGGGCGGCGCGGTTCATCCCTTCATCGGTCGTGAAGAGCACCAGAGCCTCGCCCTTGCTTTCGTCCGGCTGGCTGGAAGCCGCATGAAGCCTGTCGGGCGAAGCCGTAAGCGCCAGTTTTTCCACCGCTTCCAGGCTTATCATCTCTCCGGCTACCTTGGCAAACCGCTTGACCCGCCCGACGACCCGCACGAATCCGTCCCCATCCACTTCCACCATGTCGCCGGTCTCATACCATCCCACGCCCTCGCTGGAAGCAGGCATCTGCAATACGCCGGGATTGTCCGCCTTCAGATAACCGCTCATCACGTTGGGGCCTTTCACATGCAGCAGCCCGCCCTGCTCGATGCCGGGCACCGGTTTTAAGCGATATTCAATGCCGGGCAGGAATTGGCCTACCGTTCCGCTGCGGTACGCCATCGGGGTATTGACCGCGATGACCGGCGCGGTTTCGGTCGCGCCGTACCCTTCCAGAATGCGGATGCCGAATTTCTCGAACCACTGTTCGCGCACGGTAGCGGAGAGTTTTTCCGCGCCGGAAACGACGTAACGCAGGCGGTAAAAATCGTAAGGATGCGCGAAGCGCGCGTAATGCCCCAGAAAAGTGCTCGTGCCGAACATTACCGAACAGGCGCGGTCGTAGGCCAGTTCGGGAATCACCCGGTAATGGAGCGGGGAAGGGTACAGAAAGGCGCTCGCGCCGGAGAGAATCGGCAGCAGCGTTCCCGCCGTGAGGCCGAAGGAATGGAACATCGGAAGCACGTTCAACACGCGATCCTCATTCGATAAATCAATGATGGCGCGAATTTGCGCGATGTTGGCGAGAATGGCGCGATGCGAGAGCACCACCCCCTTGGGTTTGCCTTCGGAACCGGAAGTAAAGAGCACGACCGCCGCGTCTTCCGGGCTGGCCTTGACTTCCACCTGACGCGGGAACCAGAGCGCCCAGCCCATCAGCCAGAGTTTGTCCCAGAAGGTCATGGTCTCGCGCAGTTCTTCGAGATAGACGATGTGATCCAGCCCCTGCAAGGCGGCGAGTTTATCGGCGAGCTTGGCCTGGTCGACAAAGGCGCGCGAGGTGATTACGGTGCGGATTGAGGCCGCGTCACACGCCGCCTGCATCCCATCCACGCCCGCCGTGTAATTCAACATGGCCGGGACTCTTCCCAACGCAGTTAAGCCGAAGAAAAGGCCGAGGGTCGGCGTCATGTTGGGCAGGAGCAACCCCACCTTTTCGCCGGGTTTGCTGATGCGCGCGGCCAGCCGCCCAAGGACGAGGGACATCTTCAGCAAATCCTGATAGGTGTATTCCACCTGCTTGATGTCTTCCACGACATGACAGC
>JAISSL010000243.1 GCA_031273145.1 Zoogloeaceae bacterium
GGGGCAAGATGCAAAATCAAACAATTGTTCGACACGGATTGAATCATGTCAAGCGGACAATGCAGCATCAGCACAGTTCCAGCAGCATCGAGTGGTTTTGATTCATGTGTATTTGGCGCTTGCGCACTCTCCCGCCGCAGAAGAGAGTGGTGCGCAGCATCAAGGGAGATGCTGGGGAGAGTGTAAGCTGTGCAGGATGTTCACACCTGAGCAGAAACCGCTCTAGAGCAGGTTTGGTTCAGTCATGTACAGCACACCATCGCCCTAACCCTCTCCCGCAAGCGGAGGAGGGAACGGAGTGTTCTCTCCTTCCCCCGCTCGCGGGGGAAGGCCGGGATGGGGGGGAAACTGTAAGCACATAAACCAAACCTGCTCTAAGGATTCCTGCTGATGCCCACCAAGAAAGAACAACTCCAGCAAGAAGTTGCCAAAGCGGTTGGCGCGGGGAGGGAGGTTGCTCTGGAGACGGTTGATTTTAGTGATCCGGGGCGTCCTAGGACTTGTCTGGAGGTGGATTTTCCTATTTTGCCGGTCAATCAGGTGGCGGTGATTGAGGGGAATGCGGGCAAGCCGATTTATCAGATGTCGAAGTGGTGGGCGCGGCGGCGTTCGAGTGTGTTTCGTTCGATGCTGATTGCGGCGGCGACAAAAGCGCCGGATGATCCCTCTCATGCGGCCAGGCTGGTGTGGGATCATTATTATGCCAATCACCAGAAGCGTGGGGCGTTTGGGCATCTGAAGGTGGCGGACATTTTCATGGGGGGCGGCACCACGTTGGTGGAAGGCTCGCGTCTTGGGATGCAGATGGTGGGCAATGATTTGAATCCGGTTGCGTGGTTTGTGGTCAGGCAGGAGTTGGCAAAGGTTGATCTGGCGGAAGTGAAGAGGCTTCTTGCCGACATTGAAGCCGAGGTCAAGCCGCAGATTATGCCGTACTATTGCTGTGAGGGTCCGAACGGCGAGAAGGGGAGATGGACGCATGTGCAAAGCGGCAAGGTCATGGCGGCGGATTTTGACCCGCTTGCCATCCCGCATGACGAGCGCAAGGATTATCAGTACGAAGGCCCGGAAATCATTTATACCTTTTGGGCGAAGCATGGGCCTTGTCAGGTGACGGGGTGTGGGCATCGCACGCCGATCATGAGCAGTCCGGTGATGGCGGTGAAGACGCTCACGGTCCGGCATTGGGCGCATACCTGTAGCCAGTGTGGCGAGACATTTGACGTTGAGGAAAACGCGGCGCGGATGGCGCCGGACGTGCCGTTTTATGTGGCGCCTTCTGAGCCTTCGTATTCTGTGCTTGACCCCGAAAAAGGCGCAATCTGTCCGCGCTGCGGTCATGGGGAGATGATCAAGCTCGGCAAGGGCAGGAACAAGAAGGTGGAACTTTTTTTGCTGGTGCATCCGCAGTGGCTGGCGGGCGAGGCGAAGCAGGATGCGAACGGGCGGCCTTATGGCGGTTCGGCGCAGGATGATGGCGCCGCAACGACCCGTTGGGATGCGGCACGGGCGGCGAAGATTCGCCTGCTGGAAGCGCGCGGCGCGCTGCCGGATAAAGTCACCTGCCCGGAAACGGGCATCACGTTTTCGACAAGCCGCGCCAACAAGGCGGGCAATGGAAGATTTACCTGTACGCAATGCGGCACTACCCAAGACATCATTGCTGCCTTGAGGCCGACCGGGAAAACAGCGCCATTCGGTGCTTACGCTGTGCAGGGTTATGCGCCTGGGCATGACGAGACGGGCAAACCTTATGGCGGACGTTTTTTTGCCGCTTTTGATGGCACGCTTGCGCGTCAGTATGACGCAGCCTTGCAGGAATGGGAAACGCGCAAGGGTACAGACTTGAAGGACTATTGGCCACAATCCGAAATTCCGCCGAGCTTACGCACTATGGTTAAAGACCTGATAGCCAATGGGCATGGCTATCAGCATTGGGCAGACATGTTCAATCCGCGCCAGTTGCTTGTTCACGCGCAGCTACTGAAAGCCATTGTGAACGTAGGGAACTACGACTGGAAGATACGAGAGTTTGTGCTTGGCGCGTTCCAGAATTACCTGCGGAATCAAAATTCCTTCTGCTTCTGGGACATCAGCAGAGATTGCCTTGCTCCGCATTTGAGCAATAACAACTTCCACCCGAAGAACAACGTCGTTGAAAACTGTGTATTTCCTGCGCTTGGGCGTGGTAACTGGACTGCTTGCATTGAAGGGATCATTGAAGGGCGAGAGTGGGCTGAACAGCCGTGGGATTCTGTCAGTCTTGAGGCATTGAAGCGGCATTCGCCGGATTGGGCCGCGCAGTTCACCGGCAAGAGCGAAAAAGTTTATCCCGGCGACCCCGTGGGCGCGGTCAGCGTGTTGCAAGGCTCATCCACGGAACTGACGCAGGTTTCTACCGACAGTCTCGATCTGGTCATCACCGATCCGCCCTTTGGCGGCATCCTGCAATATGCGGAATTGTCGGATTTTTTCTACGTCTGGCTGCGCCTGGCGTTAAAAGGTCAATACTCGGACCTCTTCACCGCCGAATACACGCCCAAGGCGCTGGAAGCGGTCGCCAACCGCTTTCGAGAACCAGAAAACCCGGACGGGTTTTACCAGAGCCTGCTCACCCAATGTTGGCGCGAAGCGTATCGCATCTTGAAACCCGGCGGCATCCTCGCCTTCACCTTTCACCACAGCGAGGATGAACCGTGGGTCGCCGTGCTGGAATCCCTGTTCGACGCGGGCTTTTATCTCGAAGCAACCTATCCGGTGCGTTCTGACGAAACCAAAGGCGAAAACGCCTCCTTCGGCGCGCAAAAAATCGAGTACGACATCATCCACGTCTGCCGCAAGCGCGCCGAAGAACCCAGTCCGGTAAGCTGGGGACGGATGCGCCGCGAAGTCATGGCCGACGTGCGCCAATTACAATCCATGCTGGAAAACCACGCCAAGGAAGGTCTGCCTGCCGCCGACCTTCAGGTCATCCGGCGCGGCAAGGCGCTGGAATATTTTTCCCGCCACTACGGCAAGGTCTATGTGGATGAGGAACGCGCCATCTCCGTCAAAGAAGCGTTGATCGGCATCAACCAGCTCATTGACGAGAACGCCGACAAGGGCAGGGAACCTCCCCCCGTCCATGCCGAACCCATGACCCGCCAGTTCCTGCGAACCTTCGGCAATACCCAGGCGCTTGAACGCGACCAGTTGCAAAAGTTCCTGAAAGGCTCCATCACGACGCCCGACGATTTCGTCCAGCGCGGCTGGTGCGCGGAAAAAAACAGGGTATTTACACGCATCAATCCGCTGGATTTTGCGCGTGAGTGGCAGGGAAAACATCGCCGCCGCCTCACCTCCGACCTGGATCAGGCGCTGACACTGATTGGCGCGTGCTTCGATGGCAGCGGCATCAACGCGCAGGACACCTTAAAGAACGAAAACTTCAAACCGCACGTCGCGCTAAAGGCGCTACTGGAATGGTTCCACCGCAACGACCCGGATCAGGCCACCCAGAACGCGGCCTCGCGCGCAGAATCCATCTACAAAGCCTGGTACGCCACCCAGCCCCCGCCCGCACAGGCTTCCCTGTTCGACACGGATGAGGAGTACGCACAATGAGGCAACTGCTTGAAGTACCTTGTTGTAATCAAAATAATGAAAACAGTACCCGCGCCGTCATTCCCGCGAAGGCGGGAATTCAGTGCCTTTGCGGCCCCCCATTCGTCATTCCCGCGTAGGCGGGAATGACGGAGTGGCGCTGTCCTCAGCATTTTCTGTATTGACACTACCCTACGTTATGGCTTGCCCTGCGGCCTTGACCGCCGCCACAAAATCCCGCATCCGGCGATGATCTTTTTGTCCCTTTGCTACTTCAATTCCGCTGGAAACATCCACTCCAAGCGGGCGAACCTGGAGAATGGCCGCGCCGACATTCTCCGGCGTTAATCCGCCGGACAGCACGATTGGCAAAGACAAATCGGCAGGAATCAGGCTCCAGTCAAAGGTTTTTCC
>JAISSL010000003.1 GCA_031273145.1 Zoogloeaceae bacterium
TCCTTCAGTAAGGGTAGCTAACCATGACTCAAACCAGGATACAAGATAGCCTGTTTTCCTGTATGATGTCCCGGCTTGTGCCCGTTTTAGACGGGCGGCTTGTTCAATCCTTTTCGACAGGCGTTTTAAAAATGTCCTCTGAATGCTCTTGCAAAAAGCAGTCTTTTCTTGCCCAGTCTGTCAGTGTCCTGCAATCCACCAAAGCAGGAACCGCGATAACGCTGGTGTCGGCCTTGTTTCTGGCGATTTGCGTAAGCCTTCCTGCTCAGGCTGAAACGGTCATCGTCAGTACGCTTGCGGGTAGCAATTTAGGTTCTGCCGATGGGCAGGGAGGCGCGGCACAGTTTCATTCGCCTGCCGGCATTGCGATTGATGCGGCAGGCAACCTTTATGTGGCGGATATGGGGAATCATCGTATCCGCAAAGTAACCAACAAGGGAGAAGTCAGCACACTTGCGGGTCGCGGTCGCGTGGGAGGCTTTGTCGACGGACAGGGAAGCGACGCATGGTTTAAAAATCCTTACAGTATTGCAATTGACGCTACGGGCAACCTCTATGTGGCGGATACAATGAACAACAGTATCCGTAGGGTGACAGGCAAAGGAGAAGTCAGCACCTTTGCGGGTAACGGCAAGTGGGGCTTTGCCGACGGACAGGGAAATGCCGCGCAGTTTAATCGCCCTTCCGGCATTGTAATTGACGCAACGGGTAATTTCTATGTAGCGGATAAGGATAATCATCGTATCCGCAAGGTTACAGCCAAGGGAGAAGTCAGTACTCTTGCGGGCGGTGAAAGAGGCTTCGCCGACGGACAGGGAAGCGCCGCCCAGTTTTATGAACCTTCCGGCATCACGATTGATGCTGCGGGGAACCTCTATGTGACGGACAGGTACAACAACAGCATCCGCAAGGTGACATCTGAGGGAAAAGTCAGTACGCTTGCGGGCGGCATACCCGCAAATTTTGCCGAAGGCAAGGGAAACGTTGCCCGATCTGATAATCCTGTCGGCATCACTATTGAGGGAAAAGCCAGTACGCCTGTGGGCAGAAGATCCCCTGGTTTTGCCGATGGCAAGGGAAGTACTGCCCGATTCAATGAGCCTAATGGCATTGTAATTGATAGGGCAGGGAACCTCTATGTGTCAGATACACAGAACGACCGCATCCGCAAGGTGACACCTGAGGGAGTCGTCAGTACCCTTGCGGGCAGTGGGTCAACAGGAGGCGATACTCCCGGTGGTTTTGCCGATGGAGAAGGAAGCGTTGCCCGGTTTCATGCGCCTACCGGCATTGCAATGGATGCGGCGGGCAATCTCTATGTGGCTGATATGGGAAATGAGCGCATCCGCAAAATTGTCATCCGTCCCTGAACAGCGTTTCTCTCTATGGACTAAGGGTCATACCCATTTCAATCATCCCCGGAGCCAGCCCGAAAAAACCACATGCTGCGCGGCCTTGCGGTCAATTTTAAATTTCCCCTTCTGTTTCCTGATTTTTTTCCTGAAAGGATTGAGCGATGCAAAACTATGTCATTCCATTTGAGCACCTGCGGATGCAGGACGTTGACAAGGTCGGCGGCAAGAATGCTTCCCTGGGCGAGATGATTAGCCAGTTGGCTGATTCAAATGTGCGCGTCCCCGGCGGATTTGCCACCACTGCGGAAGCGTTCCGGGATTTTCTCTCGCAAAGCGAGCTGGATAAAAAAATCGCGGACGCGCTCGAACATCTGGACGTTGAGGATGTAAATGCCCTGGCGCGCGTGGGCAGGGAAGTCCGCCAGTGGATCGTTGATACGCCGTTCCCGCTGGAATTGACCGCCGCGATTACCGAGCAATATCAGCGCCTGACCGCCGATGCGTCGGGCGAGGCTTCCTTTGCGGTGCGCTCCTCCGCTACTGCCGAAGACCTGCCGGACGCTTCCTTTGCCGGCCAGCAGGAAACCTTTTTGAACATCGTAGGTCTTGAAAATATCCTGCACGCGATCAAGGAAGTTTTCGCCTCGCTCTACAACGACCGCGCGATTGCCTATCGCGTCCATAAAGGCTTTGTCCATGCCGAAGTTGCCCTGTCCGCCGGGGTGCAGCGGATGGTGCGGTCGGATACGGGCGCGGCGGGCGTGATGTTTACTCTGGATACCGAATCGGGATTCCGCGATGCGGTGTTCATCACCGCAAGCTATGGCCTGGGTGAGACCGTGGTGCAGGGCGCGGTAAATCCCGACGAATTCTACGTGCACAAACCCATGTTGCAGGCGGGCAAGAAGGCGGTCGTGCGAAGGAATCTCGGTTCCAAGATGTTGAAGATGGTGTTCACGACGGAAAAAATAGCGGGCAAATCCACCATTACCGAAGAAGTGCCGGAGCGCGACCGCATCCGTTTTTCCATTGACGACGCGGAAGTGGAAGAACTGGCGCGTTACGCGCTCATCATCGAGGCGCACTATCAATGTCCGATGGACATCGAATGGGGCAAGGACGGCATGGATGGCAAGCTCTACATCCTGCAAGCCCGCCCGGAAACCGTGAAGGCGCGGGAAGATGGCAACCGGCAGGAAAAATTCAAGCTGAAATCCTTCTCCAAGGTGCTGGCTTCAGGCCGCGCCATTGGGCAGAAAATCGGCGTGGGACCGGTCAGAATCGTGCATGACCCGCAGGAAATGGACAAGGTTCAGATGGGCGACGTGCTGGTGGCGGACATGACCGATCCCAACTGGGAGCCAGTGATGAAACGCGCGGCGGCTATCGTCACCAATCGCGGCGGCCGCACCTGCCACGCGGCCATCATTGCCCGCGAACTGGGCGTGCCCGCCATCGTCGGCTGTGGCGACGCGACCGAGACGCTTACCGAAGGCGAGACCGTTACCGCATCCTGCGCGGAAGGCGATACCGGCCACATCTATCGCGGCAGGCTGGATTACGAAGTCATCTCGAAAGATATTTCCGCCATGCCGGATATTCCGGTCGAGATCATGATGAACGTCGGCAATCCCGAACTGGCCTTTGAATTCGCGCAACTGCCCAATGCCGGGGTGGGACTGGCGCGGGTGGAATTCATCATCAACAACGTGATTGGCATCCATCCCAAGGCAATTCTGGAAATCGAGCGTTTGCCCGTCGGCAAGCGCGAGGAAATCGAGCGCCGCGCCAGAGGCTACGGAAATCCGGTGGAATTCTTCGTGGAAAAACTCACCGAAGGCGTGGCGACCATTGCGGCGGCCTTCTGGCCTAAGCCGGTCATCGTGCGGCTCTCCGATTTCAAGTCGAACGAATACCGCAAACTGTTGGGCGGCGAACTCTACGAGCCGGAAGAAGAAAATCCCATGCTGGGTTTTCGGGGCGCTTCGCGCTACATCGCGCAGTCTTTCCACGACTGTTTCGAGCTGGAATGCCGCGCCATGAAAAAGGTGCGCGGCGAAATGGGCTTGACCAACATCAAACTGATGGTGCCTTTTGTGCGGACGCTGGCAGAAGGACAGGGCGTGGTGGATTTGCTGGCCAAGCACGGTTTGAAGCAGGGGGAAAACAGCCTGCAAATCATCATGATGTGCGAGATTCCCTCGAATGCGCTTTTGGCGGATCAATTCCTGGATATTTTCGATGGTTTTTCCATTGGTTCCAACGATTTGACCCAACTCACGCTTGGGCTTGACCGCGATTCCGGCCTCGTCGCCAGCCTCTTTGATGAGCGCGACCCGGCGGTGAAAAAGCTGCTGGCAATGGCGATTGAAACCGCCAACCGGAAAGGCAAATACGTGGGCATCTGCGGTCAGGGACCTTCCGACCACGCCGACCTTGCCGAATGGCTGATGGATCAGGGCATTCAAACCATGTCCCTGAACCCGGATACGGTGGTGGATACCTGGCAACGCCTGGCCGCGCACAGAAAAGGTTGAACGCGAAATTCGCGCCTGTCTCCCCTATT
>JAISSL010000112.1 GCA_031273145.1 Zoogloeaceae bacterium
TTTCCGGTCACGGTCATCCTCAACTTCGCGCTCTACAACAAGATGAAGAATGACCGATTCCTCCGCATCCTCACCGCCGCCCTGCTCGCCGTCCTGGTCGTCGTCTTCTACCCACTGGCAATCCTGGGCGGACTCATCTACATCATCTATCGCATAGATAAACGATGCAACCCCCAACCCCAACCCCCCGAAAAAATCCCCGAACCCCCCACCACGCCCCCGCCTGAACAGGAAACGTCAATCCCTCATGCCAATCAAAAATGAGGAAAACAACACCCACCCCGCCATTCCCGCGAAGGCAGAAAGAAGGCGTAACAGCACCCACTCCGTCATTCCCGCGTAGGCGGGAATCCAGTACGAACGGGCGGCAGGTTGCCGCCCCTACGGACAAATTCAATGGCAGGAAGAAGGCGTAAAGCACCCACTCCGTCATTCCCGCGTAGGCGGGAATCCAGGGTTTTTACGTCGACAGGGCACAGGGGCATATCATCTCCTTCATGCGAAAACCCTATGTTCTTACTGGATTCCCGCCTTCGCGGGAATGACGAGGTGAGGCGCAAAAGCACTGAATTCCCGCCTTCGCGGGAATGACGGGTGGGGAGACGCAAAAGCCCTGAATTCCCGCCTTCGCGCGAATCCAGACCAGTGGCGGGCGGCAGGTTGCCGCCCCTACAAGTATTTCAGATGGCAAGGATGTTCTGCAAATGGCAAGGGTTGTTGGATTGTCTATAGGGGCTTTCAATGCGGATGCAATTGAATTTGTTTGTAGGGGCGGCGGATGCCGTCTGCAAGACCTGGCGCCCGTCCGTACTTCATGCGAAAACCCTATGTTCTTACTGGATTCCCGCCTTCGCGGGAATGACGGGTAGGGAGACGCAAAAGCACTGAATTCCCACCTGCGCGGGAATGACGGGTGGGGAGACGCAAAAGCACTGAATTCCTGCCTTCGCGCGAGTCCAGACCAGTGGCGGGCGGCAGATTGCCGCCCCTACAAGGTATTTCAGAGGGCAAGGATGTTCTGCAAATGGCAGGGGTTGTTGGATTGTCTATAGGGGCTTTCAATACGGATGCAATTGAATTTGTTTGTAGGGGCGGCGGGTGCCGTCTGCAAGACCTGCCGCCCGTCCGTACTTCATGCGAAAACCCTATGTTCTTGCTGGATTCCCGCCTTCGCGGGAATGACGGGTAGGGAGACGAAAAAGCACTGAATTCCTGCCTTCGCGCGAATCAAGACCTGTAACGGGCGGCAGGTTGCCGCCCCTACGTCAAAAGTCTTGCTGCCGCGCCAAAAATCAACCGTCTGCCTGTCAGACCTTGAAGCGGGCGAGCGTTTCTTTCACCGATGCCGCCAGGTCTTTCAGCTTTTGGGCATTGGCGGCAGTTTCTTCGGTGGTGGCATGGTTGCTTTCCGTCAGTTGGACAATGGATTCCACATGTTGCGCCACATTCTGGCTCGCCTGGTTCTGTTCCTTCAGAGCCTCGGAAATATCCACCACGGCGCTCGAAACATGGCTGATTTCCTCATGAATCGTATTCATCCGCTCGCGCGCTTCCTGCGTGAGCGACTGGCCTGAACCCACCTGTTCAACCGCCTTTTTCATCTCCGCAATGGCATTGCCAACGGAAGCCTGAATCTTGCTGATGACGGCGTTGATGTCGCCTGTAGATTGCGCGGTGCGTTCGGCGAGCTTTCTCACTTCATCCGCCACTACCGCAAAGCCGCGTCCGGCCTCCCCGGCGCGAGCCGCTTCGATGGAAGCATTCAAGGCCAGCAGATTGGTCTGGTCGGCCACTTCCTTGATGACGCCGACCACGTTGTTGATCTCGCGCGAATTCTCATCCAGGGTAGCGATGACGTTCGAGGCTTCGGTAACGATTTGCGCGATCGTGCTCATTTCGTTCTGCGTGCGCTCGATGATGTTATTGCCCTCTTCGGACATTTCCCTGGCGTGTTGCGCTATTTCCTGCGCGTTGGCAGCGCCGGTAGCTACCGAATTGATGGAAACCGTCATCTCCTCAATGGACGCGGAGATAGCCGCAGAGGCGCTGGACTGCGCGGATGAACCCTGCGCGATCTCTCTGGTTGCGTTGTTTACCGTCTCTGCCGTTTCGTCGACCCTGGCCACTTCCGACATGATGTTATGCACTGCTTTCTGGAAGTTGTCGACCATGTGATCCAGCGAGCGCGAAACTTCTCCGATTTCGTCGGCGGCAGTGCTGCCAAGGCGTCGCGTGAGGTCCAGACTGTCCGCCATCTTTGCGACGGTCTCTGTCGTCACATTCAGGGGTTTCAACTGCCAGCGCACGAACAGCCAGATGCCCAGCATCAGCACGACTACCAGCAACGCAATCCCGGCGGTCGTCCAGCGTCGAATCGTATCGTATGGCGCCGTAAATTCAGACAAGGGCGCAGAGGACGCAATAACCCATTTCAACGAGGGCAATTCCTGAAACGCGGCAATTCTGGTGTCCGAAGCGCCGGTTCCGGTCTGCCAGTCATAGGCAAGAAAACCGGAACCTTTTTCCAGAAATTCATTCATCACCTGCTGCTGCGCCGCGTCTATCTCCTTGATGGGCTTGCCTTCGTGAACCGGATGCAACACGAAAAAAGGCTCCTTCATATCGCCAACCGGACGGCTCAGGATGAACGGATAACCAGTCTTGCCAATGACCATTGATTTCAGGCGGTCTTTCAAATCCTGCATGGCCTTGTCCGCCGGCACACGCGCATTGATGGCCACGATTACCTTGCCGTCCTGATCCTTGATCGGCACCACGGCAAGCGCGTACATTTTTCCGGCGCGGACGACCATGCCAGTGTGCGTGTCGCCTGCCAGCACGGTTTTGGCGTAATCGTCCGTGACTTCCGAACCATCACGATAACTGCCATCCGTGTTTTTCAGGAGCGTGGTGCCGCGATAGAGTTTGCCGCCGCTGGGAATCAGAAACGCAATGTCCACGTCCGGGACTTTCTTCTGATAAGCCTGAATGTAGGACTGGTTGCCGTTGGCCGGAATCCCGCCAAAGAAAACTTCCGGCAGGGAGACATTGCCCGCGCGCACGACATTGCCCGTCAGACGAGGGGACGGCAGGCTGTGATTGAAATATGCCGATGCCAGCAACGCGCTTGTTCGCATGTCAGCCTGCGCGTACTCGATGATCTCGACGACCATCACGGCCTCGTTTTTCAGGGTATTTTCACTTTCATTTACCGCGAGGCGCTGTGAGTATGCGGACAGGAAGATGAGGAGGACAAGCGCAACCAGCGCGCTGCATGTAAAGACACCGATCAGAATCTGCTGCGCCATGCGAAAACGGCGAATTGAGAACATGGGAATCTCCAGCTTGTTTGATTGAACAGACTTCAGAAACTTCCTATTCTACCCTTTTCCGATATGCGTTTATCAAAAATAATGCAACAGACCACCTGTATGTCGGTAGGGCATCAGTCTGCCAGAATACCAATCCGGCATTGCCTTACGCCGCTTCAAGCCTGTCGCGCCAAGCCTCAAACTTTCGACAAAATAGTGCCGTCCGCAAGACCCGGTTCCGCCAGCCGGATTCGATGTGCCGGGAAATTCACCATAAAGCAGGTGCCTTTGCCGAGGGTGCTTTCAACGGCAAGGGTTGCGTCGTGGCGTTTCAGGATGTGCTTGACGATGGAAAGCCCAATGCCCGTGCCGCCGCTGGCGCGGGAATGCTCGGCATTGATGCGGTAAAAACGCTCGGT
>JAISSL010000139.1 GCA_031273145.1 Zoogloeaceae bacterium
GGACTTTCAGGGCAGGATGAATCGCCTGAATCCGCGCCGCCAGCGTATCTACCTTGGCTTTTCCATATTCGCCGCTCAATGCCTGAATCTGCCGGTTGGTATTGGATTCCGCCACCATGTCGAGATCAATCAGCGTCAAATGACCAATCCGGCTGCGCGCCAGCCCTTCGACCACCCAGGAGCCGACCCCGCCGACTCCCACGACGCAGACATGGGCGGCGAGAAAACGCGCTTCCGCCGCTTCGCCGTACAGTCGTCTGACCCCGGTAAATCGGCGCGTCCAGTCCGTTGTCGTCATCAGGTTATGCCGATGGTGCGGCGAATGGTTTGATTGAAAAAGTGCGTCCAGTCGACATCGAACTGGTTGTCGCAGGCGTTGACTTCCGCAATGGCGCGCAAAATCGAAATGTGTTTGCCCCGATGGCTGTGCTTTAGCATGACAGCCTCGAAAGCATCCACAATGGAGATGATTTTCGCCCCAGGGCAGATTTCGTTGCCTTTCAGATTTTCTGGATAACCGTTGCCGTTGGGCATTTCGTGGTGTTGCGCGACCATCGTGGCGGCGGCTTCCCAACCGGGCATCCGTTGCAGCAAGCCTGCGCCATAACCGGGATGGTTGCGAAGGGAAAGCCTGTCTTCGGCGGACAGATAGCCTACCTTGAGCCAGACCTGTTCCTGCAAGATCAACATGCCCAGGTCGTGCATGTAAATGGCGGCTTCCAGTTGCACCGGATCGACCGGCGAATTGGCGGCCTTGTTGGTTTCCAGCGCAAGACGCAGGATACGGTTAGTGCGCCCCTTGAAAAAGGGCGAGCGGGTTTCAAGCTGGACGGCAAAGCTGCGGAAAAACTGCAAATGACTCGCCACATGGCGTATTTCTTTAGGTTCGGGATTGGGCGTCGTGGGGGGAAACTCTTCTTCCTTGCCCGAATCCATCGGCAACGCGGTCACGCGGGAGATGCCGGAGAGTACGGAAGGAAAGCCCGTTACGGCCTCGATCATGGCGTTGCAGATGGAATCCACCTTGTCGGGCGGCGCATAGGTGGCCTTTTCCAGATGCTGCAACAAGGCCATCAGCTTCAGGTCTTTCAGGGGAACATGGTGCAACAGGTTATCCACGGTCATTGAAAAGCGATCCAGCGCAAGCAGGATGGCTTCCGAAAACGCCTGGGAAAAAATCACTTCGCCATCCCGAAAACGGGCAATCAGCCCTTCCATAAGGTGCGCGATTGCTATCCCCAGCTCAAGTTTGGCCTGGGATGCCTCTTCCTTGATGCTTTTCAGGTCGAGCAAAATACGAAAGACGGGTTCCCGCTCGCCCGGCGTCTTTCTCAGCCGCGCGACGTTGGTGGAAATGTTGGAGGATTTTTCCTGCAAACCGTCCGAGAAATCTTCCAGCATTTCCCAGTCGGACACCTGCGGCGCGATGATTTCCTTGGTATACATTTGCATCTCTCCATGAAAATGAGAACAGCATCCATGGTGCGTATTCTAAACCATACTTGGCAAATTTCTAAACCATATCTGGCGAATGATAGAAAACAGCATGTTCGGTCTTGCCAAGGGCACGAACTGACTGTTATAATGCACAGTTCTTTTAACCCTTGCCCTACCGGAAAGCATGACGGAGGGCGTAATCCATAAGGAGTGTTCATGCGTCATTACGAAATCGTTTTTATCGTGCACCCTGACCAGAGCGAGCAGGTGCCTGCCATGGTGGAACGCTATCGCAACCTCGTCACCAGCCGGAATGGCAAAATCCACCGGATTGAGGACTGGGGAAGGCGGCAGTTGGCCTATCCGATCCAGAAAATTCACAAGGCGCACTATGTGCTGATGAACATCGAGTGCGATAACGAAACCCTGGCCGAACTGGAACATGGCTTCAAGTTCAACGATGCCGTGCTGCGGAATCTTACCATCAAGATGAAACGCGCCGTCGTTGATCCTTCGCCCATGATGAAGGAAGAAAAGTCCCGTTCCCTCCTGTCCGACGCGAGTGAAGATGCGGAAGGCACAGAAGGAGCGGAAGGCGCGGAAAGCGCAGCAGTTCCTGCGGACGCGGAAGCGTTGCCAGGCTGATTTTCCGGTTTTTCGGTCTTTTTGGTTCGTTTGCAAGGCGTGTCTCTGAACCGGCTTCGGATTGACGGACGACTGATTGGCAAGGAAGCCCTTCGCTATACGCCAGCGGGCATTCCGGTCTTTTCAGGCGTTCTGGAGCATCAATCCGAACAGGAAGAAGATGGCGAGGCAAGGCGGGTGGAATGCGAAGTTCCACTCATCGCCCTGGGAGACCCGGCCAAATGGCTTGCCGCCGTAGCGCCCGGCCTCACAATCTCGCTTGCTGGATTCATCGCCGCAAAAAGCAGACAACGCAAGACCCTCGTATTTCACGTGCAATCTATTGAATTTTTGGAAGGAAATTGAAATGCCCAGATTTTTCAAGAAAAAAGATGACGACAAGAAAAAGCGCCGTGGCAACGGCCTCTTCAAGCGTCGCAAGTTTTGCCGCTTCACGGCGGAAAAGGTCGAGCAGATTGACTACAAGGATGTCGAAGTGTTGAAGGAGTACATCCAGGAAAACGCCAAGATCATGCCGGCGCGTTTGACCGGCACCAAGGCGGGCTATCAGCGCCAGCTTTCTGCGGCGATCAAGCGCGCCCGTTTCCTGGCTTTGCTGCCCTACACCGACAACCACCAGTAAGGAGCCGTCATGCAAATCATTCTGCTCGAAAAAGTCACCAACCTCGGTAATTTGGGGGATGTGGTCAAGGTCAAGGATGGCTATGCCCGCAACTTTCTGATTCCGCAGAAAAAGGCGCGCCGCGCAACGCCGATTGCCTTAGAAGAGTTCGCGCAACGTCGCGCCGAGCTGGAAAAGGCGCAGGCTGAAAAGCTGTCTGCCGCAGAAGCGGTTGCGGAAAAGCTGAACGGCATTGCGCTCCTGATTACCCGCAAATCCGCGATGGATGGGCGTTTGTTCGGTTCCGTGACCAATCACGACATTGCCGACGCGCTGAAGAAAAGCGGCTTTACGGTGGATAAGGGACATATTCGGATGCCCAACGGCCCACTGAAGACGACCGGCGATTTTCCCCTGGAAGTCTCTCTCCATACCGACGTGCTGGCGACCATCAACGTGACGGTCAACGGCGAATAGGTCTTGCAGACGGCGGTTGAACTCTGGTTTTGCTTGGCTCCGCCATTTATGGCAGAGTCAAGCGAGATAAAGCGGAACTGGGAGCCGAAGGCTCCCCAAAACTGGGTTGAGGAATCCCCTGCCGTAAGACAGGGGTGACGCAAAAACCGTCACATCTGCAACGTAACTCCAGGCGGCTGGTTTTATCCTGCCGCTTTTTTTCAATTGTCGTTTGCAAAACCTGTGTTTTGCGCTGTGAGAAATGTATGAACTTGACTGAGATTGTTCGCAATCGCCATAGATGCAAGGCTTTTGACGCGACCCGCAAGATTTCCGCCGCCGACTGGGCGCAATTGAAGAGCGCGTTGGTTCATACGCCTTCGGCTACCAATGCCCAGCCCTGGCGTTTTATCGTCGCGCAGACCGATGCAGGCCGCGCGCGCATCACGCAGAGCATGACCGATCCGCACTTTGTCGCTAACGCCGCCAAGGTGAAGAATGCTTCCCATGCGGTTGTCCTGTGCGCCAGAAAGAGCCTGGATGCCGCGCATTTGAAGGCGGTGCTGGATGCGGAAGACAAGGCCGGACGCTTTGCCTCGCCCGACATCAAGGCCATGCAGGAAAAAGGGCGCGATTATTATGTGAATTTTCACCGCGAACGGGGAAATGAATCGGAGTGGTTTGCCCGTCAGGTTTATATTGCGCTGGGTTTTCTTCTGATGGGCGCGGCCATGTTGGGGATTGACGCCTGCACGCTGGAAGGGTTCGATGCCGAGGCGCTTGACCGTGAACTGGGTTTGCATGAGCTGGGGCAGACTGCGGTGATCGTGGTTGCCCTGGGGTATCGTTCTGCCGATGATTTCAACGCGGCGCTTCCCAAATCCAGATTGCCGGAAGACGTGGTGTTGACGGAGATTGGATGATGCGTCACGTTCTTTTTGGTTGCGCGTTGTGCGCGGCGCTTGTCGCTTGTGGCGAAGTGGAGGATACCCGTTCCGGACGCCCTGTCTGGCACCGGCAGGAAGCATTCAAGGCCATTTTGCGCGCCTTTGAGCCGATGGGCGTGCAATTGCGGGCGGAGGGCTACGAGCCGGAGAGTTTTCTGCGTTATGCGCGTGAGCTGGAGCGTATCAAGGATGAACCGTGGAGCTTTTTTGGGGCGGATACGCAATATCCGCCCAGTCACTCGCTGGATCGGCTCTGGCAGGAGCGGGAAGGGTTTGACACGTTGGAGCAGGATTTTTTACGCGCGACCGTTGCTTTGAAAACGGCGGCGGAAGGGCGCGATGAAGGAGCGGTTCGCGCGGCTTGGGCAGCGGTGGAAAAAACCTGCCGCGACTGCCACAAGGGCTATCGGCGTTAGGTGGTTTGCAGACTAGTCTTGCAGACGGCAGGTTGCCGCCTCTACGGGCAATACAGAATCCTTGCCATTTGCAGGATACCCTTGCCCTCTGAAATACCTTGTAGGTGACGCAACCTGCGTTCCGCTCAAAGTCTGGATTCTTGCCTACACGGAAATGACGGAGCGGGGAGGGTAAGCTTGTACTTGGCTGAACAGAAGCTGCCCAAAAAATTACAAGTGGTATTGTGTTTGGCTACAATGTGTGTTAACATCCACTTTTGTTGCAATTGTTTTTGTTTGATGACTTATTTTGCGTAAGGTTCCAGACTGACCATGTTCTCTCAATCCTTCAGCCATGCTGCCAACCATCTGCCCGTAACCTGTGGGGCAGAGTTGGTACACTTCTTGCTCAGTCAGTCAGTCAGTCAGTCAGTCAGTCAGTCAGTCAGTCAGTCAGTCAGTCAGTCAGTCAGTCAGTCAGTCAGTCAGTCAGTCAGTCTCCTTGTTAACCTGTTTTTTGTCGCGCAGTCTTGCGCGGCTGCCTGCACGAAAAACAGCAAA
>JAISSL010000211.1 GCA_031273145.1 Zoogloeaceae bacterium
GTTTCCCGGCTATTCACACAAAAACAGCAGGGAGTGGAACGGCTTGCCCAATCGCTTCGGCAACTGAACCCGGAAGCCGTCCTCGCCCGTGGCTATGCCATTGCCTTTACCGCGCAAAATCGCGCCGCGCGGGATGCCGCCCAACTGACCGAAGGCGAAATTCTGACCCTGCGTCTGGCACAAGGCTTTGCATCCGTCAAAGTTTCTGCGCCCGATGCCGCGCAAGCGCCGCAGGACGTTCTACCGCTCTTCCAATAGCGCATATCAAACGCTCATCCGCCTTTCGATAAATCAAATCTATCGAAGGCATGGATAAAAACAATTGGAATAAATCGCCAAAGCCTTTTACCATGCAACCCGTTCATTTGGTTTTGACCCTGTTGTCTGCGCCAGAACGTTTCATCCTTTCTCAACCCTTACAAGGAGCACTCTCATGCACACACTGATTAACACCGCAATCCTCCCCTTCAAGGCACAGGCATTCAAGGGCGGTCAATTCGTCGAAGTTACGGAAGCCACCCTGAAAGGCAAATGGTCGGTCGTTTTCTTCTATCCCGCCGATTTCACCTTCGTCTGCCCTACCGAACTGGGCGATCTGGCCGACAACTACAGCGAATTTCAAAAGCTGGGCGTGGACATCTACGCGGTCTCCACCGACACCCATTTCACGCACAAAGCCTGGCATGACACCTCCGACACCATTCGGAAAATCCAGTACGCGCTGGTGGGCGACCCGACCCACGTCATCAGCAAGAACTTCGGCGTGTACATTGAAGAAGCCGGCATTGCCGAGCGCGGCACCTTCGTCATCAATCCCGAAGGCAAAATCCAGATTATCGAAATCAACGCGGGCAACATCGGGCGCAACGCGGAAGAACTGCTGCGGAAAATCAAGGCCGCGCAGTACGTCGCCAAGAATCCCAATGAAGTCTGCCCCGCCAAATGGAAGGAAGGCGAAAAGACCCTGAAACCCGGCCTCGATCTGGTCGGCAAAATCTGATTGCATCTGCCTGCCATCGGCGGTCAGGGTAGCGGTTTCCGCCCTGCCCTGACTGCCGGTTTTCCCTCCCCTCAATCACCCACACAGTAGGAGACACACCATGTTGGAAGAATCCTTGCAGGAACAGCTAAAAGGCTATCTGGAAAAACTGCTCATGCCCGTTGAACTGATTGCCTCTCTGGATGAGAGCAACGATTCAGGCGAGATGCGGGCATTGCTGGAAGAAATTGCTTCCCTTTCCAACAAGGTCAAGCTCCGCTTTGATGGCGCGAATCCGCGCCGTCCCTCATTTTCCATTGCCGTCATGGGCGAGAAGCCGCGCATCCACTTTGCGGGCTTGCCTATGGGGCATGAATTCACGTCTCTCGTGCTGGCCATCCTGCAAACCGGCGGCGTTCCCACGAAGCTGGAAGCCGAGACCCGCGAGCAAATCCGGGCGCTGGAAGGCCCTTTCCACTTTGAAACCTACGTTTCCCTTTCCTGCCACAACTGCCCGGATGTGGTGCAGGCATTCAACGCCATGACGACCCTCAATGCGGATTTTGAGGCGACGATGATTGAAGGCGGCCAGTTCCAGCAGGAAATTGAGGAAAAGCAGATTATGGGCGTGCCTGCCATTTATCTGAATGGCGAACCCTTCGGCTCAGGCCGGATGGGGCTGGAAGAAATTCTCGCCAGACTGGATACCGGCAGCGCCGAACGCGAAGCGAAAAAACTGGCCGAAAAAGAACCGTTCGACGTGCTGGTGATTGGCGGCGGCCCTGCCGGTTCCGCAGCCGCCATCTATGCGGCGCGCAAGGGCATCCGAACCGGCGTTGCGGCGGAACGTCTGGGCGGACAGGTGCTTGAAACGATGGCGATCGAAAATTTCATTTCCGTGCCCGAAACCGAAGGGCCGAGACTCGCGGCGGCGCTGGAAGCGCATATGCGCGCCTATCCGATTGACCTCATGAATCTGGAACGCGCCAAGCGTCTGCTGCCTGCCGATGCCAACGGCCTTTTTACCCTGGAATTCGCCAATGGCGGGGCATTGAAGAGCAAGGCCGTCATTCTGGCGGTCGGCGCGCGCTGGCGGGAGATGAACGTCCCCGGCGAAGCTGAATATCGCGCCCGAGGCGTTGCCTATTGCCCGCATTGTGACGGGCCGCTCTTCAAGGGAAAACGGGTTGCGGTCATTGGCGGCGGCAATTCCGGCGTTGAAGCTGCCATTGATCTGGCGGGCGTTGTCACCCATGTGACCCTGCTCGAATTCGATACCAAACTTCGCGCCGACGCAATCCTTCAGGAAAAGCTGGCGAGCTTAACCAATGTGACCGTGCTGACCCAGGCGCAAACCACTGAAATTCACGGCGACGGGCAAAAGGTCACGGCGCTTTCCTACAAGGAGCGGGCGAGTGGCGAAGCGCATCGGCTTGAACTGGAAGGCGTTTTCGTGCAGATTGGCCTGCTTCCCAACACGGACTGGCTCAAAGGTACTCTGGAGCTTGCGCCCAACGGCGAAATCATGATTGACGCGCGTGGTCAGACTTCCCTTCCCGGCGTCTTTGCCGCCGGCGACTGTACGACCGTGCCTTACAAGCAGATCATCATTGCGATGGGCGAAGGCGCAAAAGCCAGCCTTGGCGCGTTCGACTATCTGATTCGCTCGCGCCAGTAGTCTTGCGGATGGCAAGGGGACAAGCCAAAAATGTACCTGGTTGAACGAAAACCGCTCTGGCGCGGTCTTTGTTCAATCCTGTATATTTATGCCCGCGCTTTTGGCGCGGAATGAACCCAAGGAAAACCTTAAATGACGACCAGGTTACCCAAATTTTGCTGTCCTTTGTGGAGTATCGCGCTCCTTGCCATCGCGCTTGCGGGTTGTACAGGGACGCTCCCTGCAAGCGAATCCGGGACGCCGAAGGAGAACACCCTCCCTCCCAAGATTGCGCCGCTGTTCCACCAGACCAAAACCGTATGCTTTGGCCGCTTCATGATTGACCTGCCCGCATCCGCGCAGCTCGTCTGGGGGCCAATGGCGGTTCCTTACAAAATGGAAGTCTATCCGGGCGAGGGGCCAACGATTGAGGCAGATATCAAGGCCAAGGTCGACGAGATCGCCAGTAAGAAACATAATTTTGAGCCTTCAATGCTGGTCGGCGTTTTTGACAGTATTAATCCCGACAGCAAGATCGTGGTGGGGTATGAAAGCAGACTCGATGCTGTTTTTGTCGAGTTGTATTCCTACATCCGGTTAGGCAATACTGCTTTTGTGCAATGGATCCCTAGATCGGGACAAGGCAGAGATGATGGAAATGGGAAATGGATACTTGACAAAACCCTTCATAAAAAAAGGGTAGCATACCTTTTGAGTATAGCCCGTCGCTTGCGGCTGCGCGATGAGAACGAAATCCCGGAAGAACACGGGGTGTGCATCGAGGAGGGATTCCTTGCTGTCCCGCTTGATGATCGCTCTGAGCGCATTGCGATTGGCTTTCGTTTCCCGGAATTTCTGGATGTGACCTTGGCGGTAGAGACGCGGAACACGGAAAGACCCTCTGAAGACGACACGCTACAAGCCGCGCGCAGAGCGGGGCGTAAAGCTGCCGATGAACATGGTTTGGGGGCGCTTTACGGTCATATCCAAACGCTACGAGCGCGGGATCGTACTATTGGTGAATGGAAAGGCGCGGAAGCGTTGGTACGATTGCCCAGCAGCAGACGCATCCGCGAAGGGCATGAATTCAATTTCATCTCGCCGGGGGCGGCTAACGACTTACTGCGTCCTCACGCGCACATCATGTTTTACTCGGGCGTGAAAGACGACACCCGTGGAATGGTTCCGCCCAGCCTCACTGATGACGAAGCCATCGCCCTGTGGGACAAACTCACTTCAACCATCCGGGTAAGGCCAGTACAATAGCGCATACCATGTTCAGGTCTTGCCTTCCCTCTTTTTTATCCGTATTTTTCCTCATCTCCGCCTGCGGGGATGCGCCCCCGAACGACCCCTACCCTTTTGCCGAGACGGGACAAAACATCTTCTATACCGCCTTTACCGAGCGTCCCCGTCACCTCGACCCGGCGCAATCCTACACCGAAGACGAATACACCTTCATCACCCAGATTTACGAGCCGCCCCTGCAATACCACTATCTGAAGCGCCCCTATACCCTGATTCCGGCGACCGTGGAAAAAATGCCGGAACC